>DATIEF010000205.1:0-3246 GCA_035455865.1 Gemmatimonadales bacterium
GCCGCGCCGCCGGCGCCGCCCAAGCCAGCGGCACCCAGGTCCGCAGCGCCCAAGCCCGCGCCCCGGCCCGCCGCGCCGGCCAAGGCGCCCGCGGGCGGCGGACTGCCCAAATGGGTCATCCCCGCGGCCGTCGTGCTGGTCATCGCGGTCGTCGCCATCATCCTCCTCCTGAAATAATCCCGTGCGATTCTCCTGCGCGGCCCGCACCGACGTCGGCATCGTCCGCTCCGGCAACGAGGACAACTACCTCATGCTGGACGAGCGCGGCGTGTTCATCGTCGCCGACGGGATGGGGGGACACGCCGCCGGCGAGGTGGCGAGCGAGATGGCCGTCAACACCATCGCCAAGGAACTCGGCACCGTCCGGGGCATGACCGACGAAGAGATCGGCGAGCGGATGCGCTCGGCCATCCGCGCCGCCAACGCGGCGATCTTCGAGCGGACCCTCACTGAGCATGACAAGCGAGGGATGGGCACCACCGCCACCGCCCTGGTCCTGCTGGCGGGGCGCTACCTCCTGGGCCAGGTCGGGGATAGCCGCGGCTACATGCTGCGGGATGGCGAGCTCTTCCAGGTCACCAAGGACCACTCCTACGTCCAGGAGCAGGTCGACGCCGGGCTCCTGACGCCGGAGCAGGCGCGGGTCCACCCGTACAGCAACGTCATCACCCGCTGCGTCGGCGCCAACGCGGACGTCCTCCCCGACCTCTATTTCGGCGCCCTCCGCCCCGGCGACGTGCTGCTCCTCGCCTCCGACGGGCTCACCGGGATGCTCGAGGACGAACACCTGCAGAAGATCCTCACCTCGCCCGGCGGTCCGCAGGAATGGGTCGACGCGATGATCACCGACGCCAACCGGCGGGGCGGGCTCGACAACATCACGGCGATCATCGTGCGGATCGAGGAGTGAGGGCGGCGAGGGAAGAGTGAAGAGGGAAAAGTGAAAAGGGAAAAGTGAAAAGTGACAAGTGAAAAGGGGGCTCCGGTGTCGATCGGAGCCCCCTTTCTCGCCTTCGTGCCCGCCTTCGACCTTCCGCCGCCTTCCTTCGCTCAGCTCCTGTCGAGGAAGGGTGCTCCCTTTCGCGCGTTCTCGCCCTCGCGCCAACCTTCAACCTTCCACCGCGTTCCTTCGCCTTCCCCCGCCTTCCTTCGCCTTCCCCCCCGCCTTCCTTCGCTCAACTCCTCTCGAGGAACGGTGCTCCCGCCTCGAGCCGCCTCGCCACCTCCGCCGTCGGCCAGGTCAGCACCTCCGTCACCGATTCCAGGCGGATCGCCACCCGCCCGGCCGTGAACACCCGGAACCGGCGCGCGCTCTGGTAGAGTTCCTCCGCCACCCGCGGGAGCCCCAGCTGGCCGGCCCGGCCGGCGTCGGTGAGTCGTGCGGTCTCGCCGGTGCGGGTGCGGAGCGGAAGGTCCACCGAGAGCATCGTGGACCGGCTCGGGAAATCGAGCAGGAGCCCGCCCGCCGGGAGGCCCAGTTCGATCGCCAGCGCATCTTCGACCCGCTCGACCAGCCGGGGGTCGTCGGAGATCCACGGCTGGGTGTCGGCGGGGAGGTCGGCGGCCGCGAGGTCTGCCGCCCGCTTGTGGAGGCGCCGCCCGTGCACCGCCCGCGCGAGACCGGTCGGGTCATGCCGCAGGAGCGCCTCGCCCAGGCTCGCGTCGGTCGCGTCGGCGATGGCGTCGGGCGTGAGCGCGCCCGCGATCACCGCGGCCCCCACGGCGCGCTTGAACATGCAGGTGGCGGCACGGACGGCGTGGTGCCAGTAGACGTTCCGGTACATCTGGTACTTGGCAAAGAGCAGCGACTCGAGGGCACTCACTCCCTTATCGTGGACCCCCGCCTCCCGCCTTCCGTCCCCCGTCTCCACCAGTGTCAGCGCGGCGAGGAGGCGGCTCACGTCGACCGCACCGTAGGGGACGCCGCACATCCGGGCGTCGCGGCTCAGGTAGTCGATCTTGTCGAGGTCGAGGGAGCCGGAGATGAGTCCCGCCAGGGGCGAGTCGCTCCGGCCCCGGATGATCCGCCCGATCCGGGTGATGAGCGCGTCGCCGCCGAGCGCACGGAGCGCGTCGCCGAGCTCACCGTGGCGGAGCTTGGCCTCGCCCAGGGATTCATGGTCGAGGAACCCCGCCTCTTCGAGGGCGTGGGAAAAGGGATAGTGCCCGATATCGTGCAGGAGGGCCGCGAGCTCGACCGCGAGGCGCTCGTCGTCGCCGATGCCGGCGAGCTCGCCCCGTTCGTCGAGGGCGGAGAGGGCGCTCCGCGCCAGGTGATAGGTGCCGAGTGCGTGCTCGAAGCGGCTGTGGGTGGCGCCGGGATAGACGAGGAAGGCGTGGCCGAGCTGGCGCACGTAGCGGAGGCGCTGGACCGCGGGCGTGTCCACGAGCGTGGCGACGTGCCGGTCGAGCCGGATGTTGTCCCAGAGCGGGTCGCGGACGATCTCGAAGTCGGCGGGGGAGTTTGGCATATTGTGGTCGAGCTGCGGGCGCACCAGCGGTCCTCCAGGATGGCCTACGCGGCGCAACACGAGAGTTTCGCCACATCCCGGTCGAAGGTCTGGGCTGCGAGCTTGATCCCTTCCGATAGCGTCAGGTACGGGTGGAACGTCGACGTGAGGTCGTCGATCGTCAACCCGAATTTGATGGCCATCGCCGGCTCGGTGATCATCTCGCCCGCTTCGGCCGCCAGGATGTGCGCGCCCACGATCTTCCGGGTCGCTGCGTCAGCCACGAGCTTGATGAAGCCGCGCGTGTCACGGGCCGCCAGCGAGCGTGGCACGTGCTCCATCGGAAGGAGTGATACGAGGGGGCCGATCCCCTGCGCGCGCGCCTGATCGGCGGTGAGCCCGACGGACGCGACCGCCGGATCGGTGAACGTGACCTTCGGCAAGGCCGCGAGATCGTACCGGCGAGCGTTCCCCCTGAGGGCGTTCTCTGCCGCGATCGTTCCTCCGTACGCGGCCACATAGACGAACATCGGGTCACCGGTCACGTCACCGGCGGCATAGATGCCCGGGTTGGCCGTTTGAAGGAACTGATCGACGACGATCTCACCCTTCTTTCCGAGTGCCACGCCGGCGGCGCCGAGCCCCAGGCCCGCAACGTTCGCCCGGCGGCCGGTGGCCACCAGCAGCTGTTCGGCGCGTACACTGCCGCCGCCCTTGAACGACACGGTATAGTCGCTCCCGTCGCGGCCCACGCGCTCGATCTGCATGCCGATACGGAGGTCGAGCCCCTCCCGCT
>DATIEF010000206.1:0-2479 GCA_035455865.1 Gemmatimonadales bacterium
ATCCGCGCCCCCGCGCTCGATGGCGGCGTGAGGGTGATGAGCCGGGTGAGCTCCACCGGAAAGCTCCCCGGCCGCCGGATCGAGACCGCGATCAGGGCCAGCAGGACGCCGTGCACGGCGACGCTCGCCAGGAGCGCGCGCCACCGCCGGCCTGCGGGCCGCTCCTCGCCCTCAGGCGCGAACAGCCGCACCGGCCGATCCCGCCTGGACCTCGCGGAGCACTCCGCCCAGCCGGCCGATCCCCTCCACCAGGCGCTCGCTGCCGACCGTGAGCGCGATGCGGAAGAACCCCTCGCCGGCAGGGCCGAAGCCGCTCCCCGGCAGGGTCACGACGCCGGTCTCCTCCAACACACGGCGGGTGAACTCCGCCGACTTGATCCCCTTCGGCAGCGGCACCCAGAGATACATCGCCCCCTTCGGGGTCTCGACCGAGAATCCGCCGGCCCGGAGCGCCGCCAGCGCGCCATCCCGCCGCCGGGTGAGTTCCGCCACGAAGGGCCGGACGAATTCCTCGCTCCGGTCGAGCGCCACGATCCCGGCCTTCTGCACCGCAAGCCAGGGGCCGGTGTCGGTGTAGCTCTTGACCCGCGTCAGGATGGCGACGAGTTCCTTCCGCCCCACCGCCATCCCGCAGCGCCACCCCGTCATCGAGTAGCTCTTCGAGAGCGACAGGAACTCGACCGCCACATCCCGCGCCCCGGGCACCTGGAAGATGCTCGGCGCCACGTAGCCGTCGAAGGTCACGTCCACGTACGGGTTGTCGTAGGCGATGAGGATGTCGTGCTTCTTGCAGATGGCGACGGTCTTCTCGAGGTATTCCATCGAGGCGGTCGCGGCCGTCGGGTTGTTCGGGTAGTTGAGGTACACCAGCTTCGTCTTCCGCAGCGTCGCCTCGGGGATCGCGTCCCAGTCGAGGAGGAAATCCTTCTCGCGCCGGAGCCCGCAGATGAGCGGCTCCGACCCCGAGAGGAGCGCACCGCCGATGTACGCCTGGTACCCCGGCTCCGGCACCAGCACCACGTCCCCCGGCGAGGCCACGCCGAACGCCAGGTGGGCCAGCCCCTCCTTCGATCCGACGAGCGGGAGCGTCTCGGTGAGCGCGTCGAAGCGCTGGCCGAACCTCCGCTCCACGAACCGCGCGATGGCCTGGCGGAACTCGGGGAGGCCCTGCTGGAAGCCGTACTTGTGGTACTTGAGCTCATCGAGCGCGGCCACCAGCGCGTCGGTGATCGGGCGGGGCGGCATCAGGTCGGCATCGCCTGCGCCCATGTCGATCACGTCGACGCCCTGCTCCAGCAGGCGACGCTTGATCGACGGGATCTCGGCGAGGGGATATCCGGGGAGGGCGTTGACGCGGGCGTTCGGTTGGATCGGCATGTGACGTTCGTCGTTGATCGTGGGACTGCGTGATGCGGGTCGCGGACTGCGTGGCGAGTGGCGCGTGGTGCCGTTCTCGACTCGCAGGTCCAAGCTCCAAGCTCTGAGCGCTTAGCTCTGAGCTCTCCCCTCCACCCCGTGCCGGGCGAAGAAATCCTCGCACTTGGTGCGCACTTCCCGCCAGGGCCCGACCACCCGCTCGGCGCGCGGCAGGCCGCTGAGCACCTGGCGCCCGTAGCGCTTGCGGACCACCCGCGGATCGAGGAGCACCACCACACCGGCGTCGTGGCTCGAGCGGATGAGGCGGCCGAACCCCTGCTTGAGCTTGAGCGCCGCGTGGGGAAGGAGGTACCCGCTGAAGCCATCCTCCCCCTGCTCCGCCAGGCGCTCCAGCCGCGCCGCGGTGAGCGGCTCGCCCGGCACCTTGAAAGGTAGCTTGGTGAGCACCAGCGCACGGAGGGCGCGGCCGGGCACGTCCACCCCTTCCCAGAACGAGTCGGTGCCGAGGAGGATGGCATTGCCGAGGTCGCGGAAGCGCTGGAGGAGCGCATCGCGTGAGGCCTCGCCCTGCACCAGCAGGGGCCACCGATCTCCCAGCACCATCCGGAGCCTCGCGGCCTGGTCCTTGAGGCTCGCGTGGCTGGTGAAGAGCACGAACATCCCGCCGTCGGAGGCGTGGGCCAGGTCGCGCACGACGTCGGTGACCGCCGCGGCGTGGGCGGCAGGGTCTTCGCGCGGGTCGGGCACGTCCTCCGGGATCCCGAAGAGGCACTGGTTCGGGAAGTCGAACGGCGAGGGGAGGATCTCCCGCACCGTGACGGGGGACGAGTCGCCGGTCAGGCCCAGCCGCCGTTCAAGGAAGTCGAACTCGCCGCCGGCCGCGAGCGTGGCGCTGGTCAGGACGGTGGTCTGGAGCTTGTCGAAGAGGAGCTCGCGGAGCACCGGCGCCAGGTCGAGCGGCACCGAGGCGAGCGTCACCTCCTGCCCCTTCCGCCCGGCGCGTTCCATCCACCGGACCCGTGCCCCGCCACCGGCCGCCGGCCGGAGCGACACATTGAGCCCGTCGGACACCGCCTCCAGGCGGCGCGCCACCGCCCGGCAC
>DATIEF010000207.1:0-6216 GCA_035455865.1 Gemmatimonadales bacterium
CACGATGTTGTCGAGCCGGCTCTCGAGGGCGATGAGCAGGTTGGTGCCCTTGACCCCCGGGAGCCGGGTCACGTCGAGGAAGACGTTCCGGAACTGGCGCTCGGAGAGCCCATACTGGCGCTTGACCTTCTGCTTTTCCCGGAGCTGCTTGGCATACTCGGACGCCTTGCGGGGGCGCCCGGTGCCCTGGCCGTGCTGGCCCGGGGCGTAGGCGCGCCGCTCGACGGCGCACTTCTCGGTGAGGCAGCGCGAGCCCTTCAGGAAGAGCTTCGTGCCCTCGCGGCGGCAGAGCCGGCAGGCGGGACCAGTGTAGCGCGACATGGGGTCAGACCCGCCGCTTCTTGGGGGGACGGCAGCCGTTGTGCGGGATCGGCGTGACGTCGCGGATCGACGCGACCTTCAGGCCGACCGACGCGAGCGCCTGGATGGCCGACTCGCGGCCGCTGCCCGGACCCTGCACCCGCACGTGCACGCGGCGCAGCCCCATGTTCAGCGCCTCCCGGCCGCAGTTCTCGGCGGCGACGGTGGCGGCGAACGGGGTGGACTTCTTCGACCCCTTGAAGCCCGCCTTGCCGGCGGTGCCCCAGGCGAGCGTGTTGCCCTTGGAGTCGGTGATCGTGATGAGCACGTTATTGAACGTCGCCGAGATGTGGGCGACGCCCTCGGACTCGACGACCTTCCGGGCGCGCTTGGCGGCCGGGGCCTTGGCCGGCGCCGCAGCGCCGGAGGCGGGTGGGGTGGCAGGAGCGGTCATTTACTTCTTGGTCGCCTTCTTCTTGCCCGCGATGGCCACTCGGCGGCCCTTCTTGGTGCGGGCGTTAGTGTGCGTACGCTGGCCGCGGACCGGGAGCCCGCGGCGGTGACGCGTGCCGCGATAGCTGCCGATGTCCATCAGCCGCTTGATGTTCATGGCCACTTCGGTGCGGAGCGCGCCCTCGACCTTGACGGACCGCTCGATCACCTGGCGCAGCCGCGCCACCTCGTTGTCCGACAGGTCCCGGACCCGGGTGTCGGGGCTCACGCCCGTCTCGGAGAGCAACCGGTGGCTGGTGCCCCGGCCGATCCCGAAGATGTAGGTCAGCGCCACTTCGATGCGCTTGTCGCGCGGCAGGTCCACCCCAGCGATACGCGCCATGGCTCAGCCCTGCCGCTGCTTGTGCTTGGGATTGCGCTTGCAGATGATGCGCACGACGCCCTGCCGCTTGACCACTTTGCAGTGCTCGCAGATGGGCTTGACGCTCGACCGAACCTTCACGAAAACCTCTCCAAGTGCCGGGTTTATCAAGAGCTTGGCAATATACCCGGCCCCGGCTCCGGGGCGCAAGTCACGGGGCCGCGTCCACCCGAAGATCCACCAGCATCCACCCGCTCCCCACCCGGCGATACCCCAGCAGCACCGACTCGACCCGCTCCTCCTGGGTCCCATCCAGCCGGTACCGGCGCCGGAGGTCCACGAAGGCCCGGTCCGGCCCCACCTCCCGGGCACTCTCGACGGTGACCAGCACCTCGGTGGTGCCCTGGACATACCCCCGGAGGAGGGCGACCGCCTGCGCCCGACCCACTCCGGCCGAGGGGTCGGCGCCCGGGAGCCGAAGCTGGATGCGAGCCCCCCCGGCCACGAGGCGGGCAAAGTCCCCCGCCATCCAGGCCGACCGCGCGGCCTCGCCGGCCGCCGCCAACCCCTGCGCCGGATCGGCCGGGGCCCCCTGGGCCGGGAGCGATCCGGCCGACGCCAGGAGCGCCAGGATCAGGACAGGTCGCCGGAGGGCTGTTGCCACCATTCAGGCCGCCGCCGCCAGGAATTCGCCGAGGACCGCCGCGGGATCGGCGGCGCCCAGGAGCGGGCGGCCGACCACCAGATGTGTTGCGCCCGCCCGAACGGCCTCGCCCGGCGTGGCAGTGCGCGCCTGATCGCCGGCGGCGTCGGATGCGCGGCGGATGCCGGGCACCACCACCCAGCCGTCAGGGCCCACGATCCGCCGCACCGCTGCCGCCTCGAGCGGCGAGCAGACCGCGCCACGGAGCCCGGCGTCCCGCGCGACGCCGGCGAGCCGCTCGACCTCGCGTCCCGCGTCCACGTCGGTCCGGCCGACCGCCGCGCCGTATGCACCAGCGTCGAGCGACGTGAGTACGGTGACGCCCACCAGGCCCAGCTCTGCGCCGGCGGCCCGCGCCGCCGCCTCGAGCATCCCTCGTCCGCCGAGGGTGTGCACGGTGGCCATCCGGACGCCGAGCGCCCGGGCCGCCTCCACCGCCCCGACGACGGTGTTGGGGATGTCGTGCCACTTGAGGTCGAGGAACACCGACAGCCCGCGCGCGGTGAGCTCGCGGATGAACGGCGCACCCTCGCGCGTCATCAGGACCGAGCCGACCTTGACCCAGCGGAGGCCGCGGGCCCGGTCGAGCCAGCGGAGAGCGTCGTCCCGGCCGGGGACGTCGAGGGCGGCGATGATCTCAGCCACGGGCCTGCTCCAGGTCGCGGGCGACGCGTTCGGGAAGCCGCGGGTCGGCGAGGCCGGCGGTGCCGATCGCCACCAGCGTCGCACCGGCGCGGAGGTACTGCCGGGCATCGGCGGCGCTCCGGATGCCGCCCACGCCGATGATCGGCACGCCGGGGAGGCGCGCCGCCACGAGCCGGCAGGCGAGAACGCCGATGGGCAGGAGCGGCGGACCGCTCACGCCGCCGCGTCCCTGCCCCAGGCGCGGCGTGCCGTCGTCCTCCGCGAGCGTCCCGGGCATCGTGTTGACGAGTGATAGGCCGGCCGCGCCGGCCTGGCACGCCGCCGCGGCGATGGCCGGGATGTCGGGGAGCGCGGGGGAGAGCTTGGCGACGAGGGGGCGGGCCGTCTCCCGGCGGCATCGGGTCACGATCTCGGCGACCAGGGCCGGATCGGCGCCGAATTCGATCCCTCCCGCCGAGGTGTTGGGGCACGAGAGGTTGAGCTCGAACGCGGTGATCCCCTCGCACGCCGCCAGCCCGGCCACGACGGCGGGGTATTCGTCGACCGTGAACCCGACGACGTTCACGAGCACCGCCAGCCCGGGCCAGCGCCCGAGGAGCCAGGGCAGCTCGGACTCCCGCACGGCGGCGAGCCCGGGATTGGCGAGCCCGACGGAGTTGAGCATCCCGCCAGCGAATTCCGCCACCCGCGGCGCGGGATTGCCGGCGCGGGGCTCGAGCGAAACGGCCTTGGTGACGATGCCGCCGAGCGCACCGAGATCGGCGACGCCGGCGAGCTCGCGCCCGTAGCCGGCGGTGCCGGAGGCGAGCAGGACGGGGTTCCGGAACCGGTGGCCGAACACCTCGCGGGAGGCGGTCATCGCAGGTCGTCCCGCCGGGAGCGCTTTGGTGCCACGCGCCGGGGGGCGTGGGGGTGGGCGGTCGCGTAGGACAGGAGCGAATCTTCCAGCGTCGAATACCCCGGCGCGGCGGCCCCGTCGATCGCGAGCGTGTACGGGCTGGCGGCGTACTCCGCCCGCAGCACCGCCGCGATCGAATCGGCGCTGGCCGGCTCGAGCCGGGCGAGCGCCAGGAGCGCCTTCGGCGCGTAGGGCGAGGCCGGCGCCTCGACCGCCAGCCGGCGGAAGAGCAACGAGGCGATCCGCCGCGCGCCCACCGAGTCGCGGGCGAACTCCCCGGCCAGGAAGGTGCGCACATCGCCCGGGGAGACCGCCGGCGTGAGCGAGTCGAGCTCCCCGCCGAGCCAGCGGACCGCCGCCAGCTCCGGCCCGACCTGGTACGCCGCCGCGCCCGAGGTGGCAGCGAACGCGGCAAGGTAGCGCTCGGCCGAGTCGAGATCGGCCGCACCGGTGGCGCGGGACGACCAGACGTCCGCCCGGGCCACCGCCGCCTGGCGCGCCGGCTCCGAGCCCGGCTGCAGCGAATCGACCGTGGCAAAGCGGGCGAAGGCGCGCGCGGTATCGACACGAAGGAGGCGGTGGGCATCGTCCACCAGCCACGTCGCCTTCTGCTGCGGGGTGACGTCCGGTGCGGCGGCGCGCCGGTCGACCAGCACAGAGCCGAGCATCGGGTCGGCGCCGCCGACAGCGGCGAAGACCGAATCCCAGACGACCGTGGAGTCCTTCCGGTCGAGGAGCGTGTCGGCCAGGGCTGCCGCGGCCGCAGGATGCCCGGCGCGGGCCAGGGCCAGGACGCGGTAGGCCGGCGCGCGGGGATCGCCGGAGGCGAGGAGGTGGCCATCGGCGTCGGCGGGCTGACCCGACGAAAGCTCGGCGACGCCGACGGCAAAGAGCGCCGCGTGGCGCACCGCGGAATCGGAGCTCGACAACAGGGGCCGGAATGCGGCCGCGGCGGCGGCCGGGTCGCCCAGCTTGGTGTAGCAGTCGCCGAGGAGGGCGCGCGCTTCCGAGACGGTGGCGCTGTCGGGGGATTCGCTGCGGGCGATCTCGAGCGGGCCGATGGCGCGCTCGCAGCTGTTGAGCCGCTGGTACGCCTTGCCCTCGAGGAACCGGGCGGGGAGCGCCCACTTGCTCCGCGGATGGCGGACGATGGTGGTCTCGGCCTTGGCCGCCACCTGGGCCCAGTCCGACTGCGCGTCGAAGGTCCGCCCGAGGCGCTCGGCCCGCTCGGCCGACTTGGCCAGGTGGACCGCGCCGTACATGCTGTTGTAGTACGCGCACGCGCCGGTGCCGAGGAGCGCGGCGAGGAAGAGCGGCCGGACGGCGCGGGGCCGGATCATTGCGCCGGCGCCCCGGGACCGCTGCCGGTCTTGCGCTCGTAGGCCAGCAGGTACGCCACGACGGCATCGGCCAGGGCGTCGGCGATCTTCCGCTGCCCGGTGGGCGAGGTCATGAAACGGGCATCGGTGCGGTTGGTGCTGTACCCGAGTTCCACCAGGATGGCGGGGCGGTGGGCGGTGTTGAGCACCGCGAGCTGGTTCGACTGGGTGACGCCGCGGTCGGTGCCGGGCTGCACCTTCGAGAGGTCCTGCTGCACCAGGGCGGCGAGCTGCGCCGCCTCGCGGAGGTGCTCGTTCATCTGGAGGTCGCGGACGATGAAGTCGAGCGCGGACCCGTTGGGCCCGGTCGAGGGCGTCTCGTAGCGCGCCGCGTCGTTCTCCATCCGGGCGATGCGGCGGGAGTCCTCGGTGTTCTCCTCGCCGATGATGATCGTGTGGAACCCGTTGACCCGACCGAAGTCCCGGCGGTGCCGGGGGTCGAGGGCGTCGACGTGGACGCTCAGGAAGAGGTCACAGTCGTCGCGGCACATCGGCGCGCGGTCGCGCAGGTTGATCAGGGTATCGGTGGTGCGGGTCATCAGCACCCGGACGCCCCGGCGGCGGAGCGCGTCGGCCAGGAGCGTGCCGACCGAAAGCGTCACGTCCTTTTCCCGGATCCCCGAGGGGAAGTAGAGCCCGGGGTTGCCGGGATCCACGCCGCCGTGACCCGGGTCGACGACCACCAGGTGCCCCGGGAGGAGGCCGTTGGGGAGCCGCGTCACCGCTGGGCGGCGGGCGATGGCGGGGCCACGCTCGACGAGGCGGGCGGCGACCGGGTCCCACGAGTAGAGCTCGACGAGCGTCCGCGGCAGCACCGCCGCCACGAACTCGAGCGGCACATACACGGTGTCGGCCGCGGCGTACGCCGGCGCCGCGAGCGGGTCGAGCCGGTCGGCGTGGCCCACGAACGGCGCGTCGAGCAGGAAGCGGAACGGCAGCGTCGCCACCGTCAGCTCGGCCCAGGGACCGGCCACCGAGAGCCGGGCGCTGAGCGCGGTGGCGAGCGCTCCGGCCGGCAGCATCGGCGCGCCGTCCCGCCCGGTCACGACCGCGATGTGGCTCTCGCCGCGCGGGGTGCTGATGGTCACGGAGGCGAGGGGCGGCAGCGGTGCCCGCGGACCGGGGCCCAGGAGCGCGGCGAGGGTGAGCGCGAGGGCGCCGGTCATATGCGGCCTCGGGTCCGGGCCAGGCGCTCGACCTCGCGGCGGGCGTCCTTCCGCTTGAGGTCCTCCCGCTTGTCGCGGAGCTTCTTGCCGCGGCCGAGGGCGAGGGCGACCTTGGCGCGGCCGTCCTTCCAGTAGAGCTCGAGTGGCACCAGCGTGAGCCCCTTCTGTTCCACCGCGCCGACCAGCCGCTCGACCTCCTGGCGGTGGAGCAGCAGCTTGCGCGACCGGACCGGGTCGTGGTTCCAGCGGTTGCCCTGCTCGTATGGCTTGACGTTCATCCCTTCGAGGAACACCTCGCCGCGATGGATGCG
>DATIEF010000208.1:0-2454 GCA_035455865.1 Gemmatimonadales bacterium
TACACCGCGCAGTTCGACCACGTGGGGCAGGCGGACGATCCGGCGGGGTACTGTCGCGCGGTGGGCGCCGACTCGGTCTGCAACGGCGCGGGCGCGGTGTCCGGCGCCGCCGCGGAGCTTCTCGTGGCCCAGCGCGCCGCCACCGATCCGGCGCCCCACCGCTCGATGCTGTTCGCCTGGCTGGGCGCTGAGGAGCCGGGCTCGCTCGGCCTGCATTGGCTCCTCGCGCATCTGCCGGCACCGGGCGACAGCTTCGTCGCCGCCATCGGGCTCGGGCCCGTGGGACGCGGCGCCGCCGATTCGCTTGCGGAGGGCGGCATCCGGGAGTTCGCTCCGGACCTGGTGCGGGTGGTCGACTCCGTCTCACAGGGCGATACGCTGCCCCTGAAGCTCGTCGGTCGCTTCGAGCGGCTGGACGATCCGCGCCGGATCTACTGCCGCACGCCCGCCGCCGGACTCGCGACGATCGGGATCCCGTCTATCACGTTCTCGGGCGGATACTATCCGGAGTTCCGCCGCGCCGACGACACCGTGGCGCTGGTGGACGCCGACAAGGTGGCCCGGGCGGGGCAGCTGGCCTACGAGGTGGGAATGGCACTGGGGGATGCGCGGCCGCGGCTGGCCGTGGACTCGGCGCTCCGGCGTACGCTCTGTCGCTAGCGGGTCGGCATCGGGATCCGGCGGCCGACGACGACCCAGAGGACCGCCGATACCATCGTGAGCCCCGCGGACAGCGTGAGCGCGGTACCCGCCGCGTGCGCGTAGGCGGCGCCGAAGAGGAGCGCCGCGGGCAGTGCCGCGAAGCCGGTCACGGCGTGGTATCCGCCGAATCCGCGCCCCTGCCGCCGGGGGGAGAGCCGCGCCACCAGCGTCCGCTCCGCCGATTCGGTGGCGCCCGCCGCGAGGCCCAGCGCCAGGAATGCCCCCATCGAGGCCAGCGGCGACGCCGCGATCGCCAGCGCATAGAGGGTGGCGCCGTAGATCGCCGCTCCCACCAGGATCCCGGCACTCGGCCCCAGGTGGTCGTTGAGCCGCCCCCCGGGATATGACGCCCCGCTCCGCACCATATGGAGGCCGGCCCACGCCAGCGGAATGAGCGGCAACGCCACGCCCACCTGTTGCAGGCGGAGGAGCAGCAGCGTTTCCGGCAGCCGGGCCAGCGCAAAGACCGCCAGCGTCAGCACCGGCGCCCAGTAGGCGCGACCGGGATCCGGGGCCGCCGCGACCGGCGGAGGATCCGCCGCCTTGCCCGCGCCATCCGATCCACGCAGCACCACCGCCAGCGCCACCAGCACCACGACCCCGGGCACCGCGCTCCATTCGATGACCTGCCGTACTTCGGCGTGGCGGGAAAGGAACCACCACGCCGCGACCGATCCCGCCACCGCGCCGAGATGGTCCGCGCCCCGGTGGAACCCGAACGCGCGGCCGTGCAGCTCCGGGGGCGCGCTGTCGGCGATGAGGGCGTCGCGCGGCGGGGTCCGGAGCCCCTTCCCCACCCGGTCGAGCACCCGGAACCCGATGACCTGCCCGGCGGAGTTGGCCAGGGCGATGAGCGGCCGGATGAGCACCGCCGTCCCGTAGCCCGCCAGGATGAGCGGCTTCCGCCAGCCGGGGCGGTCGGAGAGCCAGCCGCTGGCCCACTTGAGCACCGCCGCGGTGAGGTCGGCGGCGCCATCGAGCGCGCTCAGCGTGACGGCCCCCGCCCCGAGCACCGTGGTCACGAACGCGGGGAGGAGCGGGTAGACCATCTCGCTCGCGAAATCGTTGAACAGCGACACCGCGGCCAGGCCCCGCACCGTGCGCGGGATCCGCTCGAACGCCCTCATTCGTCGAGGCCGAGGTCCATCCCCCAGCGCGCGAGGGAGACCGGCAGTCCGCCGTAGTCGAGGAGCGCCTGGTGGAACGCCTTGATCGGCGCGTCGACGCCGGCCCGGGCGCGCCAGGCATCGTGCAGCTGGAGGATCTCGCGGCGACCCGCGGCGGCCGCGAGTCCGTAGGTGGGCCACGCCGCCACCCGCCGCACGTCCGCCAGCGCGCCCGACTGGTCGAGCGGCAGGCGCTCCATCAGGAAGGCGATCGCCTCCACCGGCGTCATCCCCCGGGTGTGGATCCCGACATCCACCACCACCAGCGCGGCCGCGTGCAGCAGCGCGAGCTGGTGGAAGAACTCCTCCTCGGCCGACTCCGCGAACCCCGCGCGGAACATCAGGTCCGTGGCATAGAGCGCCCAGTCGTCCACCGACACCGGCGTCGACACCAGCCGGCGTACATCGGAGCGGAGCCCCGCCGAGTGGGCGCGGTGGAGGTGGCGCCCGGGGCAGACCTCCCGGAGCGCCACGTGCACCAGTTCCTCGCGCGCCACCGCGGGCCCCGGGGTGAGGTACACCACCGTCGGCGCCTCGTACCCCGCCACCGGCACGATCGGGCGCAGGAACTCGGGGGTGTCGAGGA
>DATIEF010000209.1:0-16248 GCA_035455865.1 Gemmatimonadales bacterium
CGGAGACGCTCGCCAACACCCAGGTCGTGGCCGACCGGTGCGAGTTCTCGTTCGAGAAGAAGTACTTCGTCCCGGCGTTCCCCCGCCCCGACGGGTTCGTGAGCGAGCAGGCGCTGCTCGAGCACCTGGCGCTGGCTGGGATCACCGCGCGGTACGGCGACCCGATCCCGCCCGCGGTGCGTGAGCGCCTGGACTACGAGCTCGGCGTGATCAACAAGGCCGGGTACGCCGGCTATTTCCTGATCGTCCACGACTTCATCCGCGCCGCGCGCGAACGGGGCATCCCGGTCGGCCCGGGCCGCGGCTCGGCCGCGGGCTCGATCGTGGCCTACGCGCTCCGGATCACCAACGTGGACCCGCTCAAGTTCGACCTGCTCTTCGAGCGCTTCCTCAACCCCGAGCGGGTGTCGATGCCCGACATCGACGTCGACTTCTGCTTCGAGCGCCGGGGCGAGGTGATCGAGTACGTGCGGCAGCGCTACGGCCGCGGCAGCGTGGGCCAGATCATCACCTTCGGGACGCTCAAGGCGCGCGCCGCGCTCAAGGACGTGGCGCGGCTCCTCCGGATCCCCCCCGGCGACGCCGACAAGCTGACCAAGCTGGTGCCCTCGGGGCCCGCGTTCGCGATGACCGTCGACGAGGCGGCCCGGAAGGTGCCGGAACTCAAGGAGCTGGTCGGCAAGGACCCGCTCTACGAGCGGCTGTTCAACCTGTCGAGCCGGATCGAGGGGATCAGCCGGCACGCCTCGGTGCACGCCGCCGGCGTGGTGATCGCGCCGGGGCCGCTGGCCGATTACGTGCCGGTGTGCACCCAGCCCACCAAGGGCGCGGGCGCGTCGCACAGCGGCGAGGACGCGATCATCTGCCAGTACGACATGATCGCGCTCGAGAAGGTCGGCATGCTCAAGATGGACATGCTCGGCCTGAAGACGCTGACGGTGATCCACGACGCGGTGGAGATGATCGCGGCGCGCCACGCCACCCGGCCCGACATGGACACCCTCCCGCTCGACGACCCCGGGGTGTACGAGATGCTCCGGCAGGGCCGCACCGCCGGCGTGTTCCAGTTCGAGTCGGCGCTCGCCACCGAGACGCTGCGCGCGATGAAGTGCGACCGGTTCGACGACCTGGTGGCGAGCAACGCGCTCCTCCGCCCGGGCCCGCTCGACGCCGGGATGCACCTGGTGTTCATCCGCCGCAAGCTGGGGCAGGAGCCGGTCAGCTACCCGCATCCGTCGCTCAAGGAGATCCTGGAGCCGACCTACGGCGTCATCACCTACCAGGAACAGGTGATGCGGATCGCGAACGTGCTCGCGGGCTTCTCGCTCGCCGAGGCCGACGTGCTCCGGAAGGCGGTGGGCAAGAAGGACGCGGAGCTCATCAAGAAGGAGCTCGGCAAGTTCGTCGAGCGCGCCGTCCTGGCGGGCCACACGCGGAAGATGGTCGAGGAGCTCTCGGCGCAGATCGAGACCTTCGGCCGCTACGGCTTCAACAAGTCGCACTCGGTGGCATACTCGGTCCTGGGCTACCAGACGGCGTGGCTCAAGGCGCACTATCCCGCGGAATTCCTGGCCGCGCTCCTCAGCTCCGAGATCGGCGACACCGACACGGTGGTCCAGTACATCCGCGAGGCGCGGGAGATGGGCCTCGAGGTGCTGCCGCCCGACGTGAACGAGTCGGGGTTCAAGTTCACCGTCACCGGCGAGCGCCGCATCCGCTTCGGCCTGGGTGCGGTGCGGAACGTGGGCCAGGGCGCCATCGAGAGCATCATCGCCGGCCGGGCGGAGGCCCCCTACCGGACGCTGCAGGAGTTCGTCGACCTGATCGACCTCCGGCTGTGCAACAAGCGGGTGGTGGAATCGCTCATCGCCGCCGGCGCCCTCGACGCCATGGGCGACCGCGCCGCCCTCTTCGCCGCCCTCGACTCGGCCCTGGGCGAGGCCCAGCTGGCCCAGCTCGACCGGGAATCGGGGCAGTCCTCGCTCTTCGGCGACGGGCCCGCGCCGGTCCGCACCCGCGGCGGCGGGCTCCCCGAGGTGCCGTCCTGGACCGAGGCCGAGCGCCTGACGCGGGAAAAGGAGGTCCTCGGGTTCTTCATCTCCGGCCACCCGCTCGAGCGCTGGCGCACCGAGGTGGAGCTCTTCGGGACCCGCACCACCGCGACGCTGCACGAGTGGAGTGAGCACACGGTGACCATCGCGGCCGTGGTGACGGTGGTCAAGCGCCAGATCTCCAAGAAGACCGGCAAGGAATACGCGCGGCTGGTCCTCGAGGATTTCCACGGCACCGCCGAGGCCATCGTCTTCCCCGACGCGTGGGCCAAGCTCAACCAGTCGATCACGGTGGACCAGGCCACGCTCCTGACCGGCGGGTACAGCCCCCGCGACCGGGGCGAGGAGCGCGCGCCCTTCGTGATCGAGACCGCCGAACGCCTGGCCGACCTCCGCGCCGCCGGCCAGGTGGGGGTGGCGCTCCGGTGGCAGGCGCCGGACGCCCCCCCGCCGGAGGCCCTCCGGGCGGTGGCCGCCCTCTGCGCCGCCCACCCCGGGCCCTCGCCGCTCTATATTGAATGGAGCGATGGCAACGGCGAACGCCTGCGGCTTCGCTCGAAGAGCCTGCGCATCGCCCCGGACGACGCCCTGGTCCGGGCCCTCAACGACGTCCTCGATCGCGCCTCCGTCCACTTCGTCAAGGCGGGCTGACCATGGCCGTGGCGTACACCCTCGAATTCGAGAAGCCGCTCCAGGAACTGGATCGGCAGATCGACGACCTCAAGAAGCTCGGCGCCGAGCGGAGCATCGACGTCGACGGCGAGGTGCGGGTGCTGCAGGGCAAGCTCGAGGCCCTGCGGCGCGAGATCTACGCCGCGCTGACGCCGATGCAGCGGGTCATCGTGGCCCGCCACCCCAAGCGGCCGTACACCCTCGACTACCTGAGCACCATCTTCACCGACTTCATCGAGCTGCACGGCGACCGGCTCTACCGCGACGACCTGGCCATCGTGGGCGGCTGGGCGCGACTCGACGGCACGTCGGTGATGGTCATCGGGCACCAGAAGGGACGCGACACGAAGGAGAACCTCAAGCGCAACTTCGGGATGGCCCATCCCGAGGGGTACCGGAAGGCGCTCCGCCTGATGAAGCTCGCCGCCAAGTTCGAGGCGCCGATCATCACCCTCATCGACACCCCGGGCGCCTATCCCGGCCTCGGGGCCGAGGAGCGCGGCCAGTCGGAGGCGATCGCCCGGAACATCATCGAGATGGCCTCCCTGCCCACCCCGATCATCGCCGCGGTGATCGGCGAGGGCGGCTCCGGCGGCGCGCTGGCGCTCGGCGTCGCGGACCGCGTCCTCATCCTCGAGAACTCGGTCTACTCGGTCATCTCCCCCGAGGGGTGCGCGGCGATCCTCTGGAAGGACTCCTCCCAGCGTGAGAGGGCCGCGGACGCGCTCAAGCTGACCGCCCAGGACCTGGTGCAGCTCAAGGTGGCCGACGAGATCGTGCCCGAGCCCCAGGGCGGGGCGCACCAGGACCCCGATCGGATGGCCGAGTCGCTCCGCGCGGTGCTCCTCCGGCAGCTCAAGGAGCTCCGGTCGGTCAAGCCGGACAAGCTCGTCCGCCGGCACGCGGAGAAGTACGCGTCGATGGGCGCGTTCGTCGAGGCGTGACCGTGCAACTCGTCGAAGTCCGGTTCAAGGGCAACCGCAAGGGCTACTACCGCTGGACCGCCGAGGACGACCCCCTCCGCCTCGAGGAGAAGGTCATCGTCGAGGCGGAGCGCGGTCACGACCTGGGCCGGGTGTCGGCCGCCGGGGAGGCCGCGGAGAAGAAGTGCGGGTCCTGCGCCGGGTGCGAGCGCGGGGCCACCCCCGCGCCATCGGCACAGCCGGCGGTCGTCCGCCGCGCCACCCAGGAGGATGTCAAGGCGCTCAACGACCTCCGCCGCACCGAGGACGAGGCGCGGAAGAAGGTCGCCGAGCGGGTCCGGCACCACCAGCTGCTGATGAAGGTGAGCGACACCGAGTGGCAGTGGGACCGCAACAAGCTCACCATCTACTTCACGGCCGAGAAGCGCGTCGACTTCCGCGCCCTCGTCCGCGACCTGGCCTCGCAGTTCCGCACCCGGATCGACCTGCACCAGATCGGCGTCCGGGACGAAGCAGCCCGGCTCACCGGCGTGGGGCGCTGCGGGCGGGAGTACTGCTGCACCACCTGGCTCACCGAGCTCTCACCGGTCAACCTGGCGCTCGCCAAGGACCAGCACCTCTCGCTCAACCCGCAGCAGATCTCCGGCGGGTGCGGCCGG
The DNA here is from genome assembly GCA_035455865.1 of Gemmatimonadales bacterium. GTDB lineage: Bacteria > Gemmatimonadota > Gemmatimonadetes > Gemmatimonadales > GWC2-71-9 > CAMLHU01. The sequence continues at coordinate 4,306 of DATIEF010000209.1, forward strand.
CTGCTCTGCTGCCTCAAGTACGAGCACGAGTTCTACGTCGCCTCGCGCAAGCGCTTCCCCAAGGAGGGGAAGACGGTCACCACGGCCATCGGGGCGGAGAAGGTCGTGGCGGTCGACATCTTCCGCGAGCGGGTCTTCCTCCGTTCCGAGCAGCACGGCCCCCGGATCATCACCCTCGCCGACCTCAAGACCGAGATCGAGCTCCTCGGCGAGACGCTGCCGCTCGCCGAATCCCGTCCGCGTCCGCCGGCCCCGGTCCCCGCTCCGGCCCCGCGGCCGGCCGACGGCGCCACCGCCGCCCCCGGCGACCGGCCCCGGCGCCGGCGACGCGGGAGGCGCGGACGCGGCGGCACCGGGCCGGGATCCCCCCCACCGCCAGCTCCCGAGTCCTGAGTGGCGAAGTTCTACCTCACCACCGCCATCGATTACGCCAACGGCGACCCCCACCTGGGCCACGCCTTCGAGAAGATCGGCGCCGACACCATCGCCCGGTACCGGCGCCTCCGGGGCGACGACGTCTGGTTCCTCGTCGGGATGGACGAACACGGCCAGAAGGTGGCGCAGACCGCCGCCGAACGCGGGCTCTCCCCCCAGGCGCTCACCGACCAGGTGGCGGTCCGCTTCCAGGAGATGTGGGCCCGGCTCGGCATCTCGCACGACCAGTTCATGCGCACCACCGCGCCCCAGCACCGGGACGCCGTGCGCGAGCTGATCGAGCGGATCTTCCGGCGGAACCCGGACGACTTCTACGAGAAGGCCTACGCCGGCCGGTATTGCGTCGGATGCGAGGCGTTCAAGCAGGACGCCGAGATCGTCGACGGTCGCTGCGCCCTCCACCCCACCCGCACCCTCGAATGGGTCGAGGAGCGGAACTGGTTCTTCCGGCTGTCGCGCTACCAGGAATTCCTGGCCCGGCACATCGAGGCGCACCCGGAGTTCGTCCAACCGGCCACCCGGCGCAACGAGATCCTCGGGCTCCTGCGCCAGGGGCTCGACGACGTGTCCGCCAGCCGGGCGCGGTTCGGCTGGGGCGTCCCCTTTCCCCGCCCCACCAGCGACGGCGAGGGCCAGACCACCTACGTCTGGTTCGACGCCCTCCCGAACTACTGGACCGCCACCCGCTTCCCCGGGTCCCGGGCCACCTGGCCGGCGCAGCTGCACGTGATCGGCAAGGACATCACCCGGTTCCACTGCGTCATCTGGCCGGCGATGCTCCAGGCCGCCGGCCTCCCGCTCCCCGAGCAGGTCTGGGCCCACGGGTTCATCACCTACGGCGGTGAGCGCTTCAGCAAGAGCGCCGGCGTCCGGCTGGAGCTGGGTGAGGCCGTCGACCGCTTCGGCCCCGACGCCTTCCGCTACTTCCTGCTCCGGGAAGTGCCGTGGGACGCCGACGGGAGCTTCAGCTGGGAGCGGTTCGAGGAGCGGTACACCGCCGACCTGGCCGACGGCCTGGGCAACCTCGCGTCGCGCGCCCTGGCGATGGTGGAGAAGTACCGCGGCGGCGTGCTGCCGGCGGGCGGCGCCACCACCCTCGACCAGGATGGCGAGCGCGCCGTCGCCGACTACCAGCGCGCCATGGACGCACTCGACCTGCAGGGGGGCGCCGCCGCGGCCTGGTCGCACGTGGCGGCCGCCAACCTGTTCGTGCAGCAGTCGGCGCCCTGGGCCCTCGCCAAGGAGGGCCGCGACGCCGAACTCGACGCTGTCCTCGGCGCCCTGGGCCGGTCGCTCTACCGGCTGGCCATCCTGGTGGCGCCGTTCATGCCCGGGAAGGCGCAGGCGCTCTGGGAATCCCTGGGACAGGCCGGGGAGGTGACCCGGATCCCCTCCCCCTGGTTCCGGGCCAGCTGGGGCACTGGTAAGCTCGCCTGGCCGGGGGGCGCCACGGTCCGGAAGCCCGCCGGGCTCTTCCCCAAGCCGGCCCCAGCCGGTCCGGCATCATAAGTCATTGCCATACAACAACTTCGAGATCTCAATTCCGGGTTGACAGGTCCCGTACCCGACTCCATCTTTAGCCTCTGTGCCGGGGCCTCTCCCTGAGGCCCCGGTCCTGTTCCAGGAGCGTGGATGGACGAACGGCGTTGGCGGGTGGTCGTCGTACCGCCGGGTGCGGGCACCTCGAAGGTCCTCGAGGTGTCGCAGACGGTGGTCAAGCTGGCGCTGGGCGTCGGGCTCGTGGTCGGGCTCGCCGCGGTGCTGCTCAGCTATGTCACCCTCTCGCGCTCGATCGCCATCTCGCACAACGCCGCCCTGACCCGCGAGAACCAGCTCCTGGCCGAACAGATCGGGCAGCTGCAGGGACGGATGGCCGGGCTCCACGACACGCTGCAGACCATCGCGGAACGGGACACGCGGGTCCGCCTCCTGGCCAACCTCGACCCGATCGATCCGCAGGTGGCGGAGGCCGGCGTAGGCGGCCCTGCTCCCGACTCCCCGACCGATTCCGAGCTCGCGGCCAGTGGCATCCTCGGCCGCCGCGCGACGGACGTGCGGGTCGACCTGGACGCCCTGATCCGTCGGGCCAACCTCCTGGCGTGGTCGTTCAACACCGCCGCCGAGAGCCTGTCGGCGCACACCACGCGGCTGGCGGCCTTGCCGTCGATCATGCCGACCAGGGGCTGGCTCAGCAGTGCATTCTCCCAGATGCGGGAGCACCCGATCCTGCACATCAACCGGCCGCACGAGGGCATCGACGTGGCCGCGCCGATGGGCGCGCCGATCGAGGCGCCGGCCAATGGCGTCGTCACCAGCGCCCAGTGGGAGACCGGCTACGGCAACGTGGTGGTCATCGACCACGGCTACGGCATCGTGACCAAGTTCGCCCACTGCTCGAAGCTGCTCGTCCGGGCGGGCCAGCGGGTGCGCCGCGGCGACAAGGTGGCCCTGGTGGGCAACACCGGCCTGGCCACCGGCCCGCACCTCCACTACGAAGTGCACGTGAACGGCAAGCCGGTCGATCCGCTGCGGTACGTGCTCCCCGACGCGGTGGTCGACTGACGGCACCTGAGAGCTGGAACGAACGACGAAAGACGACGGGGCCCCGCACGATGCGGAGCCCCGTGCCTTTTGCAGTCCATCTCTTGTCACTCCTGGCGGGTCCCATCTCCCTCCCGGTGCCCCGCGACGGCCCAGCTCAGCTCCTGCCGCAGCGCGCGAACGAGTGCCGTGGCCACTAACCGGATCGGCGCGTTGTCGCTGAACGCCTGGGCCACGGCGTAGAGCATGCGCGGCCGGAAGGCCGGCTGGTCGGTCACCGCAAAGACCGGCTCCCACCACTCCGGGTCGAACTTGGCCTTGAACCGGTCGAGGCCGTCGAAGTCGTAGAACCGTCTCCCGTGCGCCCGCGCCCATCGCAGCGTCCACCTGAGCCACCAGGGGTCGATCCGGCCGCCGCTGCCGCCCCGCGTCGAGAGCGGAGCCAGGCCGAGGGTGACGTAACCCGAGCCGGCCGCGATCATCGCCCGGAATGCCGCATCGAGGAGGAGCTCCGCGGTGCCATTGGGCGCCCCCGCCCCGCGGACGACCTGCTCGACCAGCCACCCGCCCCGCGCCGGGACCGGGCTCGCGACGAGGAACCCGACCACGCGCCCCTCCCGCTCGGCCACGAAGACGAGGCGGTCGACCAGGCGTCCGAGCGTGAAGGGAGTGGTCAGGAAGCGGAGGGGCGGCAGGCCGCGGGTGGCGAGCCATTCTGCGAGGCAGGCGCGCAGGGCCGGGTGCTCGTGGGCTCGCGCCGGCTCCCAGCGGGCCACCACGACGCCCTTGTTCCGGGCACGCGCCAGCTGGCCGCGGAGGGAGGCGTGGCGGGCCAGGATGCCGGGCCACGCCGCCGGATCCCAGCAGGGCTGCGCGCCCAGCGTCACGAACGCCCGATCCGGCCGCGCGCGGCAGATCCGCTCCAGGCGCGCCTCGGCGCCGAAGTAGCAGACCGACGCGCCCGCCTGGGCGGCCACGGCCTCGAACTCCGCCACCACCGCGGCGAGCCTCGCCTCGGACGCGACCGGCGCCCCGGCCACCACCCACACCGCCCCGCAGTCAGCGTACCCCACGACGGCATCGCCCGCGCGGGAGAACCAGTGCGAGATCCCGGGATTGACGACCTGGTAGGCGGTGGAATTCCAGCCGTGGGCCAGGACGAGCGCGCGCACCCGCGCGAACTCCCCCTGGCCGGTCACGGTCATCGGCTCAGAACTGCACCTTCGGCGGCGCCGCGGCCGACTGCTCGGCCTGGAAGTAGTCGCGCGGCGTCGACTGGCCGAACATCTTGGCGGTGAGGTTGTAGGGGAAGGTCCGGATGAACTTGTTGTAGTCGCCCACGGCGGTGTTGTAGTCCTGCCGGGCCACCGCGATCCGGTTCTCGGTCCCGGTGAGCTCGTCCTGGAGGGCACGGAAGTTCTGGTCGGCCTTGAGCTGCGGATAGTTCTCCGAGATCGCCAGGAGCCGGCCGAGCGGTGCCGTGAGCGCCTCGTTGGCCGCCGCCATCTGCTGGATGTTCCCGCCCTGGACGGCGCCGGCCAGCTTGGCGCGGGCGTCGGCGACGTGGATGAACACCGTGTCCTCGTGGGCGGCGTAGCCCTTGACCGTGGCGACCAGGTTGGGGACGAGGTCGGCCCGGCGCTGGAGCTGGGCGGCGATCTGGCCCTTGGCCTGGTTGACCTGCTCGTCCATCTGCTGGATGCGGTTGTACCCGCACCCCGACAGCAGCAGGGCGCCGAGGCTGAGCAGGGCGGTCATTCGCGTGGCACGCATCACCGGTCTCCGGGGGAAAAGCGGTCGACGTACTGTGCCGCCGCATCCACGGCGGCGAGGAACCCCTCGAAGGTCTCCGGGGGGCACTTCCATCCCTTCTGGCGCCGGGCCGCGACCACGGTGGCGAGCGCGTCCGGCGCGGCGCCGACGACCCGCGCCGCCTCCCGCACCACGGCATCCGCCGCCACGGGCACCGCGTTCCGCGCCAGCGTGAGCACACCGCGGCAGAGCGCCACCATCGGGGCGGCGGCCCCGCGGGCCACCTCGCCGAGCCGGGCGGGCTCACCGGCGTGGAGCGCCCAGGCCTGGCGGAAGCGCATCAGCCCCGAGGCAAGGTCGCGCTCGAGCGCCGAACGGAGGTCCGCCGGGTCGACGGTGACCGACCCCACCGGGTCGGCGCCGCGCAACACCCGGTGCGCCGCCTTGATGTCGGTGATCTCGATGGGGAACGCGTCGCTGGCTCGGCCCCACTCCCTGCGGCTCAGGAGGAGCGGCGCGTGGTACCCGGCGCGCCCCCACTCCTTGAACGCGGGTCCGAGGGCCCGGAGGCGGTCGGGGCCCACGTCGTCCAGGATGAGCAGCACGTGCACCTCGCCCCGGCCCTCCATCGGCTCACCCCGCGCGGCGTTGCCGTAGAGGACCGCGCTGTAGCCGTCGCCGAGGACGGCGTCGAACTTGGCCAGGAGCGGGTCGAGGCCCGCCAGGATCTCGTCGGTCACCTAGAACCTCCCTCCCGCGCCACCGCCGCTGAACCCACCGCCGCCACCGAACCCGCCGAAACCACCGCCACCGCCGCCGAATCCGCCGCCAAAGCCGCCCCCGAAACCGCCACCCCAATATATCCCCGATCCGCCCCATCGGCCCCGGCGGCCACGGCTCATCACGTTGATGATGATGAAGATCGCCACCACGAGGAGCGGCCAGGGAAAGCCCCCGCCGCCGTCATCGCCGCTTCCCTCGCTGCTCCAGTTCGCGATGGCGGAATCGCTCACGCCCATCCCGCGCCCGATGACCGCCGCGAGTGCGCGGGTCCCGGTGACCAGCGCCGGGCCGTACTTCCCGGCCGCCAGCTTGGGGATCATCATGTCCCGGATGGCGCCGGCCCGGGCGTCGGTGATGAACCCTTCCGTCCCCTGTCCGGTGGCGATGAACACCTGACCGGTGCCGGGAGTGTTGTCCTGGGTCGGGACCAGGAGCAGCACCACGCCGGCATTCCGGGTGGCGCTCCCGATCGCCGCCTTGGCGCCCACGCCCCACACCCGCCCGATCTCGGTGGCCACCTCGACCGCGGCCCGATCGCCGATCGTGGGCAGCACCACCACGGCGATCTCCGCGCCGGTGGCGCCCCGCACCCGCTGGGCCAGGTCCTCGATGGTCGCGGCGGAGGTTGGGTCGATGACCTTGCCGGGATCGGTGAGGTACCCGGTCGGCCGGGACGGGAACAGGGAGTCGAGCGCGGGGTTCTGGGCCGCCACCGGCGCCGCCACGAGTTGAGCGAGCGCCAACAGGCCGATTACTTTGCGGAGCGCCGTCACCTCCCGCCCTCCCCACGGATCGTTCGTGCCACGGTTCCCCCTGCTCGCGATAGTGCTGGCCCTGGCCTGCCGCCCTTACGAGACCCGCGTGTCGGTCTGGGCGCCGGGGCCCGACAGCCTGCCCTCGCCGGTGGCGCACCTGCCGGTGGTGTTCCTGCCGTACGACCGCGACAGCATCCTCCGGGCGCTCGAGGCCAAGGCCCCGCCCCGTCCGCACCAGCGGGAGCTCGACAGCCTCCTGGCCCTCGCCCGTTCACCGCTCACCGGCTACCTGACGGCGTCGTGGCGCGCCGACTCCGCCCGCACGGCGATGGCCGCTCTCCGCGCCGTGATGGACACGGCATCGCGGAACTCGGCGACCTACCGGGACGCCTACGCTCGCTTCTCGAGCCTGGCCGATTCCCTCCCCCGGTTCGACCAGGCCCGGAGCGACGCCCAGGCCCGTCTGGGCAGGTCCGACGCCGCCGTCTCGGCACGCCTGGCGGCGGTCCGGGCCGATATCCAACGCTGGGAAGATAGCACCTATCGGGACTACGGGCCGATCACCACCGCGCTCACGCAGAAGCTCGGGCGCGCGCCGATCGATGCCACGACCGACGACGTCGGGACCGCCGTCGCGGCCCTGGCCCGGGGGCGTTGGTGGGTGTACGTCCGGGCACCTGACGTGCTCGACCCCGAAGGGGAGTGGTACTGGAACGCGCCGGTCCGTGGCACCATCCTGCGCCTCGACCGCACCAACGCCATCCACCGGATCCGCCAATGACCCGCGCCCTGGCCGCCACGCTCGCGACGCTCCTGCTGGCCGCCCCGCTCGCCGGGCAATCGAAGGCCGATCCCGGGCCGATGCTCGAGCTCCGCAGCAAGGGCGATGTCAAGGCGCCCATCACCGTCTACGAGATGTCGGACTTCCAGTGCCCGTTCTGCCGGAAGTTCTTCCTGGAGACGTTCCCGACACTGGAGAAGGAATACATCACGACCGGGAAGGTGCGGTGGATCTTCATCAACATGCCCATCCCGCAGCTCCACCCGAACGCCGAACCGGCGGCGGAGTTCGCGATGTGCTCGGCCCGGCTCGGCAAGTTCTGGCCGGTGCACGACCTGCTGTACCATCACCAGGACGTGTGGGCGCCGCTCAAGGAGCCGGGGACCTTCCTGCTCACCCTCGCCGACTCGGTGGGGATCCCGCGGGACTCGCTCCTCCCTTGCCTGCAGCACCACGACATGGAGGCCCGCGTCGGCGGGGACGCCGCGAGCGCCGCCCGCATCGGCGCCAAGGCGACGCCGTCCTTCCTGGTCGATGGTGCGCTCCTGACCGGGGCCTACCCCGTCGAAGTGTTCCGGCACGTCCTGGACTCGATCTATGTGCTGCGAACGGGAGGGAAGAAGTAAGAAGTGAGAAGTGAGAAGTAAGAAGTAAAAAGGGGGAAGTAAGAGGTGAGAGGTGAGGAGTCAGAGGTAAGAGGCAACGGGTAAGAGGGGCTCCGTTCATTGGGGAGCCCCTTGTGCATATGCCGGTCGTTGGCGTCATCCGAAGCGTCTAACGTCCAGCGACCAACGTCTCACGTCTAACGTCTCACGCCCTCACCGGGTCGCGATCGTCAGGAAGATGTCGTAGAGGGAGTGGGTCCACGCGGTGATCCCGTAGCCGCGCAGGACGTAGAGTCCGCTGAAGAGGAGCCCCGCCACGGTCCGGAAGACGAACGATGGCAGCTGCAGCGGGTCGCCATAGGGCCCGATGTAGTGGAACGCCGAGAAGACCACCGCCCCGACCACCACCGCAAAGGCGTTCGACCGCCATGGGCTCCAGCCGAAGGCCCGCCGCGCCAGCGCCACCAACCCCGACACGATCAGCACCCGAAAGAGCAGCTCCTCGTAGATCCCCGCGCCGAGCGACACCATCATCTGCGTCGGCACGTCGAACGCTGCCGCGCCCTGGATGGCCAGGATGGACGGGCCGTTGAGGATGAGCGCCGTGAGGAGCGACGCAACGAACCCGAACGCCACCGCGAGCACCACCGCCTCGGCCAGCATCAGGGCGAAGACCGCCCAGCGGAGCGGCGCCCCGCCGGCGCGGCGGTCGCGCCAGATGAGCGCGGCCCCGACCGCGGCGAGGAGGACGTCGAACACAAGGATCCCGTCGCGCCCGCCCAGCCAGACGAAGAGGCTCTTGAGCATGACGTCGGCGCCGTTGCGCACGCCGGCATCGCCGTGGGTCAGGATCCGGGCCGAGATCTCGTAGGCGAGGAGGAGCGGTGCCGCGAACAGCACCGAATACCGGGGGCTTCGGCTCAGTTGCCAGTAGTTCACCGCACCCCCAGGATGCCGCCGAGCTCGGCCAGGCAGCGCTCCAGCCCGGTGACGGTGTGGTCGCCCATGTGGCCGATGCGCACGGTCGCGTCCCGGAGCTTCCCGTACCCGCCGCCCACCACGTAACCCCGCTGCTCAAGCCCGGCGACGACGGTGGACGCCGACACTCCGGCAGGCAGCGTGATCGCCGTGACCGTGGCGGACCGCTCTCCTTCGGCAGCGAGGATGCCGACGGGGACGCCGGCAGCGGCGGCGGCCCCGACCCACCGCGAGACGCGCTCACGCATCGCCTCGTGGCGCGCCCAACGCGCCTCGATCCCCTCCACCGCCATCGCGGCGAGCTGGGCCTCGAGCGCGTAAAGGAGTGGCAGCGCCGGCGTGTTGGGCGTCTGGGAACGGCGTGCGAAGGCGTCGAACTCGACCAGGTCGAAGTAGCGCCCCCGGCCCGGGACCTTCGCGGCGGCGGCCAGGAACGGATCGGAGGCGACCGCGAACGCGAGACCCGGCGGGAGGGCAAAGGCCTTCTGCGACCCGCTGAAGACGTAATCGAGGCCCCACAGGTCGGTCTCGACCGGGATCCCGGCGATGCCGGAAACACTGTCCACCATGCACACGGCGCCGTAGCGACGGGCCAGCTCCTGTACCGCACGAATGTCGGTCAGGGCACCGGTCGAGGTCTCGGAGTGGACGACGGTCACGGCGGCGAACCGGCGGCCCCTGAGCCGGGCCTCGACCGCCTCGAGCGGCACGACCCGGCCCCATTGAGCCTCTAGCTCCACCACCTCACGCCCGCACGCCCGCGCCACGGTCACGAAGCGCGCCGCGAAGGCGCCGTTGACGAGCGCCAGGATCGGGCCGGTGGGGGCCGAGCGGATGCCCGCCTCCATCATGCCGGTGGCCGAAGACGAACTGATGAGCACGGGACGGGTGGTCCGGAAAGCGGGACGGAGCCCCGCCTGAAGCGCCGCAAACAGCCGCTCGAACGCGGCCCCCCGGTGCGAGATCATCGGCCCGGCGAGCGCGGCGAGGATCTCCGGGCGCACCTCCGTGGGCCCGGGGAGGAAGAACTTCCCATCGTGGAGCAGACGGCTCATCGTCCGCCCGCCGGGCCCCGCCGCATCCGCCACCCTCGTGGAAGGCATCGGCGCAATGTAGGAGGTCGGAAGTGGCGGCGGTAGCAAGGACGTTGACGGACGCCGCGCGCCCTTCGAGCTTTCGCCGATGCCCGGCACATCCCTCGCCTATCGCGGTGCGGTCCGCGTCGCGACCGCACTCCTCCCGCTCGCTTCGGCGTTCGACGCCAAGCTCAGGCGCGGGCACGAAGCCCGGCGGGGGGCGCTGGCGCGGCTCCGCGCGTGGGCGACACGGGAGCGCGACCGCACCCGCCCGCTCCTCTGGTTCCACGCCCCTTCGGTAGGCGAGGGGCTCCAGGCCGAAGCGGTGCTCCGGCGCATCCGCGAGCGGCATCCGGAGTGGCAACTCGCCTACACCCACTTCAGCCCGTCGGCCGAGCCGCTTGCCAAGCGGGTCGGGGCGTCGGTGGCCGACTACCTGCCGTACGACACCCCGGACGCCGCGCGGCAGCTCCTCGACGCCCTGGCGCCGACGGCGATCATCTTCTCCAAGCTCGATCTCTGGCCCGAACTCGCCACCCAGGCGGCGGCGCGCGGCATACCGTTGGCACTCATCGCGGCGACGGTGCGGCCGGGGAGCGGGCGCCTCCGCTGGCCCGCACGATCGCTCCTTTCCCCGGGGTACCGCGCCCTCCGGGCCGTCGCCGCGGTCGACCGCCCCGACGCGGACCGCCTCATCTCCCTCGGCGCCCCGCGCGAGGCCGTCCAGGTGCTCGGCGATCCCCGGTTCGACAGCGTGGCGGCCAAGGTCGCGGCGGTGGCGGCGGACGATCCGCTCCTCCGGTTCGGCCGGGGCGCGCCGACCCTCGTGGCGGGATCGACGTGGCCGGGGGATGAATCGGCGCTGCTCGAGGCGTTCGCCGCCGTGCGTGCCAAGCGCCCCGACGCGCGCCTCATCCTGGTGCCGCACGAGCCGACCGAGCACCACCTTGCCGCGACGGAGACGTGGGGTCGTCGGGCGGGCCTCCCGGCGCCGACGCGCCTCAGCCACGCGGACGGCCCCACGCCATTCCTGCTGGTGGACCGGGTCGGCGTGCTGGCGGCGCTCTACGGCGCGGGATCGATCGCGTATGTCGGGGGGGGATTCCATGCCGCGGGATTGCACAGCGTGCTCGAACCGGCGGCGTGGGGCGTGCCGGTCATCTTCGGCCCCGGCTGGCAGGACAGCCGGGACGCCGCCGCATTGATCGAGGCCGGCGGCGCGGACGCGCTCCCGGCCCTCCTGCCCGGGGATGCGCTGGCGAGGACCTGGGAGCGGTGGATCGGGGACGACGCCGCGCGTGCCGAGGCCGGCCGGCGAGCCCGCGGGGTCATCGACCGGGGGCTGGGTGCGGCCGGTCGAACAGCGCAGATGGTGGAGGGGCTAGTTGCAGGTAAGACGTGAGCGGTGAGCGGTAAGAGGTAAGTGGTAACAATGAGGGGGTGGAATGACGAACGGGGAGCGTATGAAGCGCTCCCCGTTGTGCATCCAGCATCCTGCTGTGTTCACCTGGCGCCGGGCCGGATCGCGGATCCGGGCATGGCGTTCAGGGCTTGGCGGGTGCTGGCGAGGGTACCTGAGCGGGGGTTGGCGGCGTGGACGGTGCGCCGGCGTCGCCGACGATGGTGCCGTCGAACTCCACCGTCCGCGGCACGAGGAGGCCGCCGGTGAAGACCGTCACCAGGAGGTTCACGAACCTCGTGGTGCTCCGGATCTTGACGTCGGCCACGCTCTTCCCGCCGATCAGCTGGGCGGCGAGCGCGTCCTTGAGCGTCGGTTCGTTGATCGAGAGGAGCCCCCACCCGAACCAGACCTGGGTGGCGCGGACCTGGAAGTGGACACCCTGGGCCGGTGCGGAGGCATCCGAGGACAGTGTGGCGGGCACGCCGAGGGTGGTGGCGTCGAAGGTCTGGGCGCAGGCGCCGACCGTAAGGAGCGCGAGCGGGAACGCGGCCCGGAGGGACCGTGGCAGGCGGAGGGTCACGAGGGTACCGGAAGAGGAGCCCGGGGAAGGCGCGCCACCGTGGCGCGCCTCCCCTCGGGAGGGATCAGAGGCCGGGAACGTGGAAGTTGTATCCCACACCGACCGAGAAGGTCGAGGGCGAAAAGGACGTCCCCGCCACGTCGTACTTGTACGTGTCGTAGGCAGCGCGGATGGTCAGGCCCATCGCCAGCCCGAGGTTGACGCCAGCGCTCAGGCCGAACTTGGTCTGGCTCGACGAGGATGCCGACGCGCTCG
>DATIEF010000210.1:0-4747 GCA_035455865.1 Gemmatimonadales bacterium
GTTGCAAGCTGACCGTGCAGCTGGCCAGCAGGCGGTCCCCAGTTACCGGGGCGGGCAGATTATCGTTACCTTCGAGCACCTAGCACCTAGCACCTAGCACCTAGCACCTAGCACCTAGCACCTAGCACCTAGCACCTGGCACTCGACACCTCGACGCAGGAGCCTCGCCAATGCCGTTCACCCTTCCGCCTCTCCCCTACGCCGCCGACGCGCTCGAGCCGCACATCGACGCGCAGACGATGCAGATCCACCACGACAAGCACCACGCTGCCTACGTCAACAACCTGAACGCCGCCCTCGAGGGGAAGGCCGACCTCCAGCAGAAGTCGCTCGAGGCGCTGATCTCCGACCTGGGCAGCGTGCCGGATGCGATCCAGGCCGCCGTGCGCAACAACGGCGGCGGGCACTACAACCACACGATGTTCTGGGAGATCATGGCCCCCGGCGGCGCCAAGGCGCCGACCGGGCCGCTCGCCCAGGCCATCGACAAGACCTTCGGCTCCTTCGACAAGTTCAAGGAACAGTTCCAGAAGGCCGGCGTCTCCCGGTTCGGCTCCGGCTGGGCCTGGCTGGCACGCACCCGGGAAGGGGCGCTCGTCATCGAGAGCATGCCCAACCAGGACTGCCCGTTGATGGAAGGGCGCTTCCCGGTGATGGGCTGCGACGTCTGGGAGCACGCCTACTACCTCAAGTACCAGAACCGCCGCCCCGATTACCTGGCGGCGTGGTGGAACGTCGTCAATTGGGACGCCGTCGCGAAGCGTTTCGGCAAGTGACCGCCCAGGCGCTCCCCGCGGTCGGCACTGCGGCGCCGGATTTTACGCTCCCGTCGACGGCCGGCGCCGACCTGACGCTCTCGTCGTTGCGCGGGCGGAACGTGCTGCTGGCCTTCTTTCCGCTGGCGTTCACCAGCACCTGCACGGCAGAGCTCTGCGAGTTCAGCGCCGACTACTCGCAGTTCCAGGCCAATGACACGGTGGTCCTACCGATCAGCGTCGACTCGGTCCCGACCCTGAAGGCCTTCAAGGCCCAGGAGCGGATGACGGTCGACCTCCTGAGCGACTTCAAGCGCGACGTGAGCCGGCGGTACGGCGTCCTGATCGAAGACCGGTTCTTCGCCAGCCGGGCCTACGTCCTGATCGACAAGCAGGGCATCGTCCGGTGGACCCACAACGAGAGCGAACTCGGCCACAAGCGGAACACGGCCGAGCTGGTGGCCGAGCTGACCAAGTTGCCGGCGGACCGCCTGGCGCGCGCGTAGCAGCGCCCAGGCCGGCCACCGCCCATCCCCCCGTTCCTCCATGCGTCCTTCCGCCCCCGCGTCGGCGCGCCACGACAAGGTGTCCCTCGGCTCGGGTGATGGCCTGGCCTGGACGCCGCGCTTTCCGGCCTGGCACGATACGCCGGGATTCTGGGACGAAGCGCACTTCCTCCAGTACGCCCTGCAGCCCCTCTTTGCCCTGAGCTTCGTGGGCCCCGATGGCAACGCCGATCTCCTCCGCGCGCGGCGCCTTCGCTGGACGCCCACGGCGCTCCAGCTCGACTACGCGTGGCCGGGGGTGGCGGCGGTCGAGACCCGATCCGCGCCCGGCGACCGGCGCCTGGTGTCGGAGTGGTCGATCACCAACCGCACCCGCCGGACGATCGAGCTCGACGTGGTCCTCTGGGCCGTCGTCGCGGGGGAGTCGGTCGGGCCGCGCGGGGCGACCGCTCCGAATGGCCGATTGCGTCTCGTGCGGGAAGCGACCGATTGGGCGGAGGAGTCGCGGGCGTTCGCGCTCGATTACCGACTCGACGGCGCCACCGGTCGAGAGGCGGTGCGGAGCGAGCTGAGCGGCGCCGCGCCGCGATTCGACCTGACGCCCTTCTACGACACGTGGCCCGGCCGGCGGCGCCTGTCAGGATCTCTTCGACTGGAGGGCATCGACCGGACCGGTGCGGTGTACATCGCGCTCCACCGGCGCCTGCGGATCGCCGCCCGGCGGACGGCGTCGTTCTCGGCATCGGTACGGGTCACGCCGCTCGGCGTCGGCGTGCCCCGCGCACCGTCGCCCCGGGGAAGCGCGGCCCACGTGGCCGCGGAGGGGTGGGAGCGCTGGCTCAGTGGCGGCCCGTCGCTCCGGAGTGGTGACCGGCACTTCGCCTCGTTCTGGGATCACCGGTGGTGGGGACTCCGGCTGCACTCCGCGCCTGCGGGGACGGGCCAGTACCGGACGTCGACGGTCTGCGAGGGACCCGGCTTCTTCCACCAGCCGATCAGCTACTCGGCGATGTGTCACGCCCGTGAGCTGCGCTGGCGGCACGCGGCGGCGGAATCGCAGGGCGTCATCGACACCTTCTTCGACCACCAGGCGCCGGACGGCAAGGTGCCGGGGCGGGTCTATCTCGATCACCTGACGCGCACCGACTTCTACCACGCCGACTGGGGCGGGGCCGTCGAGGATGTCCTCGACATCCATCCCGATCCGCGGTGGTCCCGGGCCCTCTATCCCAGGCTCGCACGCTACGCCACCTGGCTCACCGACACGCGCGACGCCGAAGGATCGGGGATGATCGACGTGGTGGACCAGTTCGAGACCGGGCAGGAATACATGTCGCGGTACCAGGCGGTCGATCCCGGCGCCGATCGGTACGGCTGGGAAGAGCGGATCCGGCTCAAGGGCATCGACGTGACCGTCTACGCGTACCGGCTCTATGTCCTGCTGGCGCGGCTGGCGCCGGAGGCGCGCGCCGCCGGCATCTGGCGCGCGCTCGCGGACCGGACCCGCGCGGCGGTCCGGGGCGCGATGTGGGACCCCGCCGCGCAGATGTTCAGCGACGTCGACCCCCGCACCGGGCGGCGCACGGGCGTCAAGGCGGCGGTGTGCTTCTATCCGTACCTCACCGACCTCGTGGACGACACGCATATCGACGGGATGGGACGGCACCTCTTCGACCGCCGGGAGTTCTGGACCCCGTGGCCGGTGCCGAGCTCGAGCGTCGACGACCCGCTCTTCGATCCGGACGCGCGCTGGAAGGGGAAGCGGCACGCCTGCCCGTGGAACGGCCGGGTCTGGCCGATGACCAACAGCCACGTCACCGACGCGCTCGCGCGGGTGGTGCGCCTTCACCGGCCTGAGTGGGCGCCGAAGCTCGTCGAGCTGCTGGGGAAGTTCGTCCGGATGATGAGCTTCGACCAGGATCCGCGCCGTCCCAACAGCTTCGAGCACTACCACCCGTTCAACGGCCGCGGGAGCGTGTACCGTGGTGTCGACGACTACCAGCACTCGTGGGTCAACGACCTGATCGTGCGCCACGTCGCCGGCGTGCTTCCGATGGGCGAGGAGGGCGTGGTCTTCGACCCGATGCCGTTCGGGGTGCCGGTGCGGCTCTCGCGGGTTCGCGTGGCGGGGCACCGGATCGATGTCGAGGTGTCGTCGGGCCGGTACCGGGCCCGCGTTGATGGCAGGCTCGCCGCCGCGGGGCGCATCGGGGCTCCCTCGGAGGTGCGCTGGTGAGGCGGGTGGCGTTCGTCGGCCCCGGCGAGGAGGGCGATGCCGCGTGGCGCTGGCTCGCCGGGCTCCGCGAGGTCGCGTCCCACTGCTACGCGGGGGTCGCGGCGATCCCGCTGGTCAACTCGGACGTGGTCTGGCTCCATGGCCCGGTCCCGCCCGACCCGGCGCTGGTGCCGTGGCTGGAGCGGGGCGGCCGGCTCCTCTGCACCGGCGCCGCGACGCTCATCCCCTCGGCCCTCGGCCTCGAATCGGTGGCGCCCGACGAGCGACGGGCCGGCGCCTGGCATCACGCCGACGACGAGTTCTGGTTCGAGGACTTCCGCTCGTTCGTCGCGTTCCCCCACGTGCGCGGATTGGCGGGCTTCGGCCCGCACCCGCTCTTCGAGGGCCTGCACCAGGGCACGTACACCTGGGCGCCGACGGAAGGGGAAGCGTTCGACTGGGTGACGTACCGCCAGGCGCGGCCGGCGGAGGGTCGGGTGGTCGCGGTGGAGCGGTCGTTCATCCACCTGAACGCCGACCGGGTGATCGCCTGGGAGCAGGGGATCGGCGCGGGGGGCGTCCTCGCGATCGGCGCCTACACCCATTTCAATGCGGCGGACACGCTCCTGGCCCCGCAGCTCCGGGCGCTCGTCGCGAACGCCGTGGTGGGCGAGGCGATCCCCGGGCCGCGGCGGACCGCGATGTCGAGCACCTGGCCGGCACCGGGAGGCCGGGCGCGCATCGACGACCTCCTCCCGCCGGTCGAGGTGCCCGACCTGACCGGCGTCTGGCGGGAGTCCCGCTCGCCGCTCCGCCTGGAGAGCGGCGCGGGCGCCGACGATCCCTGGACCTTGGCGGGCCGCCGGATGCTCCTGGTCGGGAGCGAGCGGGAGGGTCTTCGCGAGGCGTGGGCCCATCCGCACCGGGTGGTCCGCGACGTCGAGGTGTCGGTCGGCGGCCTGCCGGCCCGCGGAGTCACGGCGCGGATCGCCCCCGACCAGGTCGGGCGTGTCCTGGCGGCGGGCGGTGTGGAGCGGTGGACCACCGCGCTCGAGCACCCGGCGCTCCTTTGGGACTTCGACGTCGCCGCGGGCACGCCGGTGCAGGCGAGCTTCACGACCGACCTCCGGCTGATGTGGCCCTATCCGGCCGGTGCACTCGGCGACCTCCGCTTCTCGGTCAGCGCCGACCGTCAACGCGCCTGGGTGGGCGCCGAAGGTGCCGCCGCGCAGGTGGTGGTCGGCGTGTGGGGCGGGACGGTGCAGGTGGCG
>DATIEF010000211.1:0-7934 GCA_035455865.1 Gemmatimonadales bacterium
CCCACCTTGATGGCGACGACCAGCAGGTTGGCGCCGAGCAGGGCGCCGAGGACTCGGCGCACCTGCCGGTCGCGGTCCACGGGCGGCCGGGTCAGGGGCATCCTGTAAGCTCGTTATGGATGGTGGGCAGGGTCAATAGAGGGGTCAGTCGGCCCGCAGCACCGCCCCCTTCAGGTACCCGGTCTCCGGGATGGTGAGGACCTCGGGGTGGTCCACGTCCTGGCCGAGCAGGCGCTCCAGCCGGAGTCGTCGTCCGCTGTCGGCCGCGGCCGCCGCGAGCATCTCCATGAACTCGGCGCGGCGGAGGTGGAACGAGCAGGAGGCGGTCACGAGCACCCCGTCCGGCGCGAGGATCCGCATCGCCCGGAGGTTGATCTCGTGGTAGCCGCGGAGTGCGCCGGCGAGCGCGGCCTTCGACTTGGCGAAGGCCGGCGGGTCGACCACCACGACGTCGAACTTCCGGCGGGAGCGCTCGAAGCCCCGCAGCGCCTCGAAGGCGTCGGCCTCCAGCCACTCGATGTTGGTGCGTCCATTGAGCGCCGCATTCTCCGCCCCTCGTTCGAGGGCCTCGGCGCTCGAGTCGATCGCGGTGACCCGGGCCGCGCGCCGGGCCAGGTGGAGTGCGAACGAGCCGTGGTAGCTGAAGCAGTCGAGCGCCTCGCCCCCGGGCCGCGTGAGCTCCCCGGCAATGAGCCGATTGAGGCGCTGGTCGAGGAAGGCCCCCGTCTTCTGGCCGGTCCATGGGGCGGCCAGGAAGCGGACCTCCCCCTCGCGCACCTCGACCGATCGCGGCACCGCGCCCCAGGCCAGTTCGACCTGCTCCTTCAACCCTTCGTGGCGCCGCACGCCCGCGTCGTTCCGGAGGAGGACCCCCTCCGCGCCGGTGACCTCCACGATGGCCGCGATGACATCGGCGCGCATCGTCTCGAGCCCCGCCGACAGGAGCTGCGCCACCACCCAGCGGTCGTACCGGTCGACGATGAGGCTCGGCAGTCCGTCCCCCTCGCCGTGGACGATGCGGCAGGCAGTGGCGTCGATCCCGGCGCGCCGGGCGAGCGCCGCACGGAGCCGGGACACCCACCAGGCGCGGTCGAGCGGCCGCTCGGTGGTCTCGATCAGCCGGAGCCGGATCTCGGAGCGCGGGGAATAGAGGGCCTGGCCCAGGAACTTGCCCCGGCGGTCCCGCACGCGGACGACGCCCGGCTCCGCGCCGGGCTCGCCCAGCACGTCGCTCCGGTAGATCCAGGGGTGGCCCGCGGCCCAGCGCGCCGCCCCCTTGGCGCTCACCACCGCGGCGGGTCGTTCGGATGTGGAGGCGGTCATCGCGTACCTTTCAGCATGGACCGGAATCTAGTCCGCCACCTGCGCCTCATCCTCATCGCCGACCACGCGCTCTTCCGCGGGCGCGATCCGGTCGCGCTCTGCCGCGCGGCAGTGGACGGCGGGGCGACCGCCGTGCAGCTCCGATGGAAGGCCGGCCTGCCGCGCGAACAGGTCGAGCTTCTCCGGCGCCTGATCGCGGATCTTGCCGTGCCGGTCTTCGCCAACGACCGGCCCGACCTGGCGCTCGCCGCCGGGTGCGCCGGCGTGCACCTCGGCGCCGACGACCTGCCGCTCGCATTGGCGCGGAAGATCGCCCCGGCGGCGTTCCTCATCGGCGTGAGCGTCGGCGACGACGCCGAGGCGGATCGCGCGACCGGTGCCGACTACGCCGGCGTGGGGCCCTGGCGCGAGACCGCCACCAAGACGGATGCGGGTGCGGCGCTCGGGGCCGACGGTGCCGCGCGTCTCATCACGCGGATCAGGCCGGTGCCGGCGGTGGTCATCGGCGGTGTCCTCCCGGAAGACGTCCCGGCCATCCACGCGGCCGGCGCCGTCGGCGTGGCGGTCGGGTCGGGGATCCTGGGGATGGAGGACGTGCGGCGCGCGGCGGCGG
Source organism: Gemmatimonadales bacterium (assembly GCA_035455865.1). Lineage (GTDB taxonomy): Bacteria > Gemmatimonadota > Gemmatimonadetes > Gemmatimonadales > GWC2-71-9 > CAMLHU01. Next base: position 1,937 of record DATIEF010000211.1, read on the forward strand.
CGTACCGCGAGGCGGAGCGGGGGATGGCCTAACGGCGGCGGAGGCGGCGGATGGTCCGGATGTGCTGGGCGTACGTGGTGCTGAACTCGTGGTGGCCGGTCGAGTCGGCGACGAAGTAGAGGTAGGGGACGTCGGCGGGATGCACCGCGGCCCAGAGGCTCTGGACGCCGGGGGAGGAGATGGGCCCGGGCGGGAGCCCCGCGTGGAGATAGGTGTTGTAGGGGGACGGGAACCCGTAGTCCTTGTTGAAGAGCCGCTTCTTCCGCCGGCCGCGCTTCAGCTCGATGGCGTACTGCACCGTCGGGTCGGCCTGCAGGTCCATCCCCTGCAGGAGCCGGTTGGTGTACACCCCCGCGATGACCGGGCGCTCCTCCGGCTTGCGGGCCTCTCCTTCCACGATGCTGGCGAGCGTCACCGCCTGGCGGCGGGTCATCCCGCGCCGGGCCAGGACCTGGTCCCACCCGGGCTGCCACGCGGCAAGGAACTGCCGGCCCATCATCCGGACCAGTTCGCGCGCCGAGGTCCCGACCGGGACGTAGTACGTCTCGGGGAGGAGGTAGCCCTCGAAGGTCGGGCCGTCGAGCCCGAGCGCGCGGAGCTCCGCGGTGTCGCGCGCGGCGGCGAGGAAGGAATCGGCGGGGATCCTGAGCTCGGTCGCCGCCAGCGCGGCGACCTCCATCATCGTGAGCCCTTCCGGCACCGTGAGCCGGTTGGTGGCGATGCGGCCCGAGCTCAGCACGTCGAGCACCGCCCAGGCGGAGGCGCCGCGGGGGATGTCATACACGCCGGCCTGGACGTGGTGGTCGATGCTGCGGAGCCGGGCGAGCACCCGGAACCAGGTCGGGTGGGTCACCACCTGGTGGGCGGCAAGCGAGTCGGTGACCCGGGCGAACGGGACGCCGGCCGGGATGCTCACGCGCTCGCGCGGGGCGGTGGAGGGTGCGCCCCCGCAGGCGAGGACCAGGAGCAGGGTGGCCGGGCGCCAGCGGCGGGTCATCGGGTGTGCCGCCGGTGTTCGAGGAAGTGCTGCAGGAGGATCGCCGCCGCCAGGGCGTCGACGTCCTCCCTGCGTCCGCGGGTGGAGCCGCCCTGTTCCCGGATGGCGCCGAGGGCGCGCGGGGTGCTCATCCGCTCGTCCCACCACGCCACCGGCAGGGCGGCCCGTCGCTCGACCGTGGCGCCCATCTCCCGGGCGGCGGCGGCGCTCGGGCCTTCATCGCCCTCGGGCGTGAGCGGCAGGCCGATGACGACGCCCACCGGCGCGTGCTGGGCCACCAGTTCCAGGAACCGCGGCATCGGGAAGCGCTTTCCGGGCCGCCGGACCAGGGTCTCGAGGGGGGAGGCGAGCGTCTGCGATTCGTCGGAGAGCGCGAGGCCGAGGCGCACCTCGCCCCAGTCGATGGCGATCAGGCGGCCGGTGCGGGGGAGGGGGGCGGTCATGGCCGGGACGAGGGTGAACGGTCAACGGTGAACGGGGAACGGGGACTCCGCGCGATCCGGGGTCCCGTTCCCGGTCCCCTGTTCACTGTTGACCGTTCACCGTTCACCGTCCACCGATCACTGCGCCATCGTGGCGAAGAACTCCTTGTTGTTCTTCGTGCGCTTCATCCGCTCGAGGAGGAACTCCAGGGCCTCGACCGGCGGCATGTCGGCCAGGAAGTTGCGGAGCAGGTACACCCGGTTGAGCTCGTCCTTGTCCATCAGCAGCTCTTCCTTGCGGGTGCTGGTGCGCTGGATGTCGATGGCCGGGTAGATGCGGCGGTCGGCGAGGCGCCGGTCGAGGACCAGCTCCATGTTGCCGGTGCCCTTGAACTCCTCGAAGATGACCTCGTCCATCCGGCTCCCGGTGTCGATGAGCGCGGTGGCGATGATCGTGAGCGAGCCGCCCTTGTCGATGTTGCGCGCCGCGCCGAAGAAGCGCTTGGGCTTCTGGAGCGCGTTGGCGTCGACGCCGCCGGAGAGGATCTTGCCGGAGTGGGGCACCACGACGTTGTGGGCCCGCGCGAGCCGGGTGATCGAGTCGAGCAGGATCACGACGTCCTTCCCGTGCTCCACCAGCCGCTTCGACTTCTCGATGACCATGTCGGCCACCTGGACGTGCCGGTCGGCGGGCTCGTCGAAGGTCGAGGAGATGACCTCGGCCTTCACGTTCTCCTGCATGTCGGTCACTTCCTCGGGGCGCTCGTCGATGAGCAGCACGATGAGCGTGATCTCGGGGTGGTTCTCGCTGATGGCGTTGGCCAGCTTCTGCATCAGGATCGTCTTGCCCGCCTTGGGCGGCGCCACGATCAGGCCGCGCTGGCCCTTGCCGATGGGGGAGAGGAGGTCCACCACCCGCATCGAGAGGTCCTGGGTCTTCCGCTCGAGGCTGATCCGCTCGTCGGGGTAGCGCGGCTTCAGGTTGTCGAACGCGATCCGGTGCTTGGTCTTCTCCGGCTCCTCGTAGTTGACGCTCTCGACCTTGAGGAGCGCCAGGTAGCGTTCGCCCTCCTTCGGCGGGCGCACCTGGCCCATCACCGTGTCGCCGGTGCGGAGGTCGAAGCGCTTGATCTGGCTCGGGCTCACGTAGATGTCGTCGGGCCCGTACAGGTAGTTCCAGTCCTGGCTGCGGAGGAAGCCGTAGCCCTCGGGGAGGATCTCGAGGACGCCCTCCCCGCGGATGACCGTGTCCGAATCGAGCAGCGTCTGCTCGATCCGGAAGATCAGGTCCTGCTTCCGGAGCCCGGAGTAGTTGGCGATGTTGAGCTGCTCGGCCAATGCGTGCAGCTCAGCGACGGACTTTTGTTTGAGTTCTGCGATGTCCACGGGACGGACGCTCCGCGGGGCGGGTACCGGCAGCGCTCAGCCGGTGGCCACTGCGTCGATTGTGGGGGAAGGGAAGGTCGGAAACGGTGTCGGGCCGCGGGTGTGCGGCGCCTGGGTCACGAGGTGTGGGATTGGGATCGGTGAGTCACGGTATGCGGGGGATAAGGTAGGGAGGAGGGGCCCCCCCGTCAAGCGACCGGCCCCCTCCGCGGAGCGGCGCCCTATTGCCTAAGTGCAAGGATTTCCCTAGCTTAGGACTCAAGTCCGTGCCCCGGCCAGGTGTCCGGACCAGCCCCCAGGTCAAGGACGGTAGATGCCCGCACAGCCCGCCCGCCAGCCCCTGCGCGAACCCCGCGAACCCTCCGTCCACGAACTGCCGTCGTTCCGTTTCGAGGGCCTCACCATCGAGGTCCGTGCCGCCGTGCTCCGCGGCGAGGACGGCACCTGGCGCGGCCGGCTCCGGTTCGTGGGTGGCATGGAGGGTCCGGACGCCGAACGGGAGACCGCCGAGATCTTCTGCGCGGCGTCGGAGGCGGAACTGTGGCAGGCGGTCCGCGGGCTCGGCTCCCACCACGTGCGCGACCTCTACCGCTCCCTCCTCTAGACGGACGGACCCGGCATGACCGACGCTGAACGTCTCCACAAGCTCCGCCACGACATCGCCAACCCCCTCTCGGCGCTCCTCGCCGAAGCCCAGCTGCTCCTCCTCAACGACGCCAAGCTCGATCCCGAGGTCGCCGCCAGCCTGCGGGAGATCGAGAACCTGGCCATCCGGATGCGTGCGCTGCTCAGGGACGTCTGAAGGTTGAGCCGCCCGAGCCCGGCGCGGCGCAGTTCGGTGCGGTGGCCGGCCCCCGGCTGCCGCGGCCGGGAACGCACCCCCGCCTGGATCTGGCCCGGGCGCCGGGCGCTCAGGCGCCGGCCGCGTCCCGGCGGTGGCGCCAGCCGTTCGTGAGGTAGAGCGCCAGGAACACCACGCTCAACGCGCTGATCCCCAGCCGCCCGCCCGTCCCCAGGTCGCTGGCCGACGCCATCCCCTCGATCGACCCCGCCACCACCAGCAGCACCACCACCGCGCCGACCAGCCGGATGGCGGTGCGACCGGCCAGCGCCAGCGCCTCCCCGCGAGGATGATCACCCGGGGCGATGACCGCCCGGCCCAGCAGGAAGCCAGCGGCGCCCGCCACGCAGATGGCGAAGAGCTCCAGCACGCCGTGCCCGACGATGAACGCGAGCAGGTAGCCCAGGAGCCCCTGGTTGGCGAAGTGCGCCGCGGTGGCGCCGAGCTCGAGGCCGTTGAACGCCAGCAGCACCAGCGAGCCCACGCCGACGAAGATCCCGCCCGCGAAGCAGGAGAACGCCACCCGAACGTTGTTGTTGATGATCTCGGCGGCCATGACCGGCTGTTCGCCGGCCGGCGCCTCGAAATACCCCTGGCCCTGGCGCTGGCGCGCCTTCCCCGCGGCCGCGCGCTCGATCATCACGTCCGGCAGGACGTCGTACGCCAGCGCAGGGCGCTCCCGGATGACCATCCACCCCCCGGCCGCCGGGCCGAAGAGGCAGGCCATCGCGAGGAGGACGGCGGGCGCGGAACGGACGATCGCCGCGGGGCATTCCCGGAAGAGCACCGCGAGGATCCTGGCGCCGGTGTTCCGCTCGTCGCGGTAGAGCACGTTGTGGCCCGCGGCCGTGGCGCGCTCGAGCACGGCCACGGCGTCTGGGTCGGCGCCATAGGTGCGCGCTCGCGCGAGGTCGGCCGCCACCTCGCGGTACCGCGCCGCGAAGTCGGGGAGCTCGGACGCCTCGAAGCTGTCGAGCCCGCGTTCCGCCGCCCGCAGGGCCAGCGCCTGGAACTCGGCCCAGCGCCCGCTCCGGCGCGCAACGAAGCGCGCCGCGGTTCCCCGCGCCGCCGTCGGCGCTGCCTCGCGCCGGGCGGTCTCGGCCGCGTGCAGTTCCCGGAGGAACACCATGTTGTCGCGAGGGCGGACCGGGAACCGCTCGGCCAGGCGGGCCACCAGGCCGGAGGCCACCCGGGCGGTCACCGCGGGATCGAGGTCCTGCCGGGCCTCGAAGGCGGAGAGGAACCGGTACTCCTCGTCCGTGAGCTGGGGACGCGACCCGGCCGGCGCCGGTGCGAGGAAGGGCGGGACGTTCCCGGACGGTGCGGCCGCCACGGCGGGCATCGGCGCCGCCTGCGGCCGGTCGCGGACCACCACCGTGCCGGCGACGAGATCGCCCAGGCGGCGGGACCGCGGATGGAACATCACGAAGGCGAGCCCCACGAGATACCCGACCGGCAGGAAGTCCGCGGCGCGGAGGACGTTCCGTGCCAGCGAGGCGCCGAAGGTCACCGGGTGCCCCGTCTCGCGGACCACGCGGATGCCGTTGGCGCGCTTGCCGGGCGTCTGCCCCTGGCGGAAGGCCTCGAAGAGGATGAAGTACCCGGAGGTGCCGAGTCCCCAGACCACGAACCAGAGGAGGCCGCCGCCCGGGCCGCCGGCCGCCGCCCAGGCGCTGGAGAAGATCATCACGGCCACGGCCCACGCGATGATGACCAGTTGGTCGTAGATCGCCGCCAGGATCCGCGAGCCGATCCCCGCGACCTCGTACTCGAGGGCGACGTGTTCCGGCGTCTCGACCGAGAAGTGCTGCCGGAAGTCGGGTGCGGCGGGGGGACTGGCCGGGGTGGCTGCCATCGGCGAACTTTACGCTCCGGCCGGCGGTGAATCAATCGCGGCCGGCCCTTCCCACCCACCCCTGGAGCCCCACCCGATGACCACGGTCGCGCTGCGCCCCCTGGCGATGGGGGAGATCCTCGATCAGGCGTTCGGCCTCTTCCGCCGCAAGTTCGGCACCCTGCTCACCATCTCGGTGGCGTGTTCCAGCCTGCCGGTCCTGCTCAACGTGCTGGTCGGTGCCCGGGGCGGGATGCTCCGCGTGCCCGGGATCTGGCTCGCGGCGTTGATCCTCGGCGCCATCGGCAGCGCCGTGGCCACCGGCGCCTCGACGTTCGTGGTGTCGGGTGCGTACCTGAACCACGAGGTCCCTGCGGCCGACGCGCTGCGGCGCGCGCTCCCCCGCATCTGGCAGCTCATCCTCTGCTCGTTCGGGTTCGGGCTCCTGGTCGGCTTCGGGATGCTGCTGCTCCTCGTGCCCGGGTTCATCGCGCTGTCGGGGTGCGTGCTCTGCTTCA
>DATIEF010000212.1:0-5154 GCA_035455865.1 Gemmatimonadales bacterium
CCGGATTGAGGGTGCCGCCAAGGCGCTCCGACGCCAGGGCGAGCGCCGCGGCGTCCCATTCGCCGGCGCCGCGGACCAGCGAGCGCATCGCGAGCGCCGCGATCCCGGCGTCCGCGGACGTTTCCCACTCCCGACGGGGGAAATACACGCCCAGCGTGACGAGCGGGGTGCCGGGGCGCCGCCGAAGGAGGAGGTCGGCGCCGGTGAGGCGCACGTGCTCCACGCCCGCGACCGACCGGCCGGTAACGGCACGCACTGGTGAAGTGTGGATGGCCGGACCGGTCGGCGCATCGACACGGGGCGGCGCGGCATCGAACGGGGCGCGGAGCGCGCCCGCGTCGAGGTCGGCGCCCCGGTCCCGCGGCAGGTATGCCACCGCCGACACGCCATCCGGATCCAGGTATTGCGCGGCCGCGCGGCGCACGTCGTCCGGGGTCACGGCGAGCATCCGTGCGTACTCCTCATCGAGCAGGCGTACGTTGCCCAGCGCCTCGGCACCCGCAAGGGCCGAGGCACGCCCTTCATACGACTCGAACTGCCGCGCCCACCGTACCCGGAACAGGGTGCGGGCGCGGTCGAGTTCCACGGCACTCGGGCCATCCCGGCGGAGCCGCGCGATCTCGGCCGCGATCCCGTCGATCATCGCCGGCACCTGGGCCGGATCGCCGTCGGCGTGGACGGCGAATACGCCGACGTCGCCCTGGGCGTAGTGCCACGCGCCGACGCTCGTGGCGATGCCGGTCTCGCGGAGGCGCGCGTGCAGCCGGCTCCCCCGCCCCGTCGCGAGCACCGACGCCGCCATGTCGAGCGCGGCCTCGGCGGGGTCGAGCGGCGGGACACCGCGCCACCCGAGCACGAGGTCCGCCTGCGCCACGTCGCCGCGGAGGGTGCGGACCCGGACCCCGGTCCGCGGCGGCTCGGTGGGGCCATCGGGGACGTCAGCGGGCCGGGCGGGCCAGCCGCCGTAGGCCGCGCGCGCCGCCGCGAGCATCTCATCCTCCGGCGCCGCGGCCACGATGCTCACGATCGTCCGCGAGGGGACGTAGCGAGTGGCGTAGTAGGCCCGGAGCTCGGTCGCCGTGAACTTCGCGAGCGCCTCCTCGTGGCCGATGCGCCACCGCCGGATGCGGTGCCGGTCGAAGAGGAGCTCGTGGACCGTCTCCGAGGCCACGGCGGAGGACGTGTCGCGCTTGCGCCTGGCCTCCTCGATGATGACCTGCAGTTCGCGGGCGAGTTCGCCGGGATCGAGCGTGGCCCGCTGCAGCGCGTCGGCCTGGATGTCGATCGCGCTCCCGAGGTTCCGGGCCGGCACCACCACGTAGTAGCTGGTGCGGTCGTAGCCGGTGCCGGCGTTGAGGTAGCCGCCGAGCCCCTTGGTCTCGCGGGCCACCGCGCCGACCCCGCGGGTGGGCGTGCCCTTGAAGAACATGTGCTCGAGCACGTGGGAAAGGCCGGCCCACTCGTCAGGTTCGTCGAAGAAGCCGGCGCGCACGTGGGTCACCACCGCCGCCACCGGGGCGGAGTCGTCGCGCTGGACCAGCACCGTGAGGCCGTTGGGGAGGACCTCCCGCTGGACGCCTGCGGTCCAGGAGGTCAGGGGGGACGCGGTCATCAGGGGATTCTAAACGCAGCGGGGCGTCCTGTCTCGGACGCCCCGCGCACGACGACGTGCCCGCAGGTGCTCAATGCAGGATGCGGAGGACCCCGGCCTCGGCGCTCCCGCGGATGAACGCTTCGGCGTCGGTGAGCGGGATGACGACGCCGGTCTCGGTGGCGCCGCGGCGGGCGATGGACCCCATGAAGTCCGCCAGGGACGCGTGGGCCCATTCCTGGTCGGCCGCCTTCATCTGGAGGAGGATCTCCTCCCAGGTGCCGCGGAAGTTGTGCCCCGAGAGGATCGACACCTGGTGCTGCTCGGAGGCACCGGGGCGCTTCTGCATCTCCTGCAGTTCGGTGAGCAGGGTGCCGAAGAGCTCGAGCTGGTGCGGGTCGCGCACCGACCCGTCGGGCTGCTGCGCCTCGATCTCGGCCAGGAGGAGGTCGATCCCGTCGGGCTCGCCCGATACCTCGCCCAGCCGCGCCAGCCAGGGCGTGAGCTCGGGGTCGTCGTCGGGCAGGCGGTAGATCGTCTTCTTGAGCTCGACGTAGCGCCACAGGCCGAGCTCGTCGTAGTGGTCGTCGGGGCGGGTGCGGTCGAGCTGGTGGAGCGCGGCCTCCGATTCTCCCCGGTCGTAGAGCATGTTGGCCAGGTAGATCCGCGCCTCGGAATAGTCGGTGTCGGCCTCGAGGGCCCGCCGCAGCCAGTAGATGGCCTGGCTCTCGAGCCCGAGCCGGTGCGCCGCGTAGCCCACACAGGCGGCCGCTTCCGGACTGTCGGGCTGGGCGCCGACCGCCAGTTCGAAGAATCGGTGGGCCGACTGCATCAGCCCCTCGCGGAAGAGCGCGCGGCCGATCTGCAGCATCAGTTCGTGGTCGTCGGAAAAACCGAGGAGGAGGATGCGCTCGAACTGGTTCAGGGCCAGGTCAGCGGCGCCGAGCTTGAGGAGCACCTCGCCGTAGCCGGCGAGCGCGTCCTCGTGGTCGGGGTCCAGCATCGTCGCCGTCTCGAAGGAGCGCCGGGCCCACGCGTACTCTTCCCGCGCGAGGTGCGCATACGCGACGCCGACATGGAGCTCGACGGCATGGGGGTAGAGGGCGAGTCCTTCGCGGAGCAACGCTAGTGCGTCATCGTACCTGCCTTCGTTGTACAGTTGGTGGGCCTGTTCATCGTAGTCGTCGGAACTCATGAACGGGTCCGACATCGGCAGGCGCTCCTTTGAGAGCGTGTGGGTCTAAGCTAGGAAAGAGCGCCGGGCGGGGCAAGGGGAAGAGGGGGAGAGGGGGAGAGGGGGAGAGGGGGAGAGGGGAAGGCGGCGCGAAGTTCGGCACACGGAGGTTGGCACACAAGCGGCGTGTCATCCCGAGCAGGGCGAGGGACCCGCTCCGCGCTGCCGATGGCTCGCGGCATGCCAAGGCTCCGTCGGATGACGCGCGTCCGGGCGAGCCGCCGCTTCGCCCACAGCGCTCGCTGCTTGCGCGACCGGGGCGATCCCCGTGATGCACCGACGGATCCCCAGCTCTCGTTCGCCTCACCTCCTCGCCTCCTCTCCTCCTCTCCTCCTCATCCTCCACGTTTCCTCTCCTCTATCCTCCCCTTCCGCCCTTCTCCGCTTCCCATCGGCTCCCCCTCCCCTTGACTAACTGACCGGTCATTTAGATATTACTGGCCGTTCGGTAAGTAACCTGCAGACGTAACTCTTTAGGGGACAACGAGATGGCGACCGAGACCCAGGTTCCTCGATGGCATCGACGTCCTGATGCACGTCCCGAAGAGATCCTCGATGCCGCGGCGAAGGTCTTCGGCGAGAACGGGTTCGCCCGGGCCCGCCTGGAGGATGTCGCGCGCGAGGCCGGGGTCAGCAAGGGCACGGTCTACCTCTATTTCGACGGCAAGGAGACCCTCTTCCGCGAGATGGTCCGCGCCAAGATCGTCTCGGCCGTCGCCACGGCCGAGGAGCTCGCGCGGGGGTACACCGGCAGCGCCCGCGAGCTCATGGTCGAGCTGGTACGCGGCTACTGGCGGCTGATGCGCGAGGAGGAGATGGTGCGCATCTCGCGGCTCTGCGTCTCCGAGCTCGGCTGCTTCCCCGAGCTCGCCAAGTTCTACTATGACGAGGTGATCCTCCGCGCCCGCCGCCTCATTGAGACGGTGATGGAGCGCGGCGTCCGCTCGGGTGAGTTCCGCCCGGTGGCCAACAACTTCCTCCCGCGCGGCCTGCCGATGCTCGTCATCCAGGCGGCGCAGGCCCAGTGCTTCTTCACCGGCCTCGACGCCGAGCGACTGACCGACCAGCAGGTGTTCGAGGGCGTGGTCGACCTGCTCCTCCACGGCGTCCTCGCCCGTCCCGCCGAGCCCGGCGCCTGATCCCCATGCGCATCCGCCACTTGCTGTTCGCGGCCCTTGCTGCCGCCCCGTCGACGGCCCGGGCCCAGGCCCCCGCCGCCCTCTCCGCTCCCCTTACGCTCGCCGGCGCCGTGCGGCTCGGCCGCGAGCGCGCCATCGGGGCCGCCCTGGCGCGTCTGGGCGTCCACTCGTCGGAGCTCAAGGCGTCCGAGCAGACCGGTCACCTGCTGCCGACGCTCGACGCCGACGGCACGTACTCGCGCCAGACCAACAACCTGGCCACGTTCGGCCTGTCGATCCCGGGATTCCCGGTGGTCACGCCCGACTTCAACCTCTACACGCTCGATGCCCGAGCCTCGCAGGTGCTCTTCGACGGCGGGCTCTTCAACCGGATCGCCGCGGCGCGCAACACCGCCGGCGCCGCCCGCTACGACGCGCGTTCGGCCGCCGACCAGGCGGGCGCGGCCGCCGGCCTCGCGTACCTCCGGGTGCTGAGCGCCCAGGAGACGGTCACCGCGCGCGAGGCGGACAGCGCCGTGGCCGCCGACCTCCTCCACCAGGCCCAGCAGCTCCGGGCCGCCGGGGTGAGTGCCGCGATCGACGTGACCCGCGCGGAGGTGAACTCCGCCGCCGTCCGCACCCAGCTGCTGATGGCGCGGACCGGCCTCGACCGGGCGCGCATCGACCTGGCCCAGACGCTCGACCTGCCGGCCGACACGACGCTCGTCCTGGCCGACTCGCTCGGCGGCGGCGCGCTCACCGTCCCGGTGACGCCCGACTCCGCCGTGGCGTACGCCCTGGCCCACCGCCCCGAAGCCGCCGCGGAGCGGGAGCGGAGCCGCGTGGCCGAGCTGAGCCGCCGCGCGGTGCTGTGGGAGGACCTCCCCACCCTGGGCCTCTTCGGCAGCTACAACTACGCCGGCACCCGGACCGACCAGATGAACGGCACCTATCAGGTCGGCATCCGCGCATCGGTGCCGATCTTCGACGGCCTCCGGCGCCAGCGCCGCTACGCCGAATCGGGCGACCAGGTCGACGCGCAGGCCCTGCGCGAGCACGCACTGCTCCAGCAGGTGGAGGTCGACGCCCGCACCGCGGTGCTCGACCTGCAGAGCGCTCGCGGCCAGGTGGCGCTCGCCGGCCAGCGGCTCGACCTGGCCGAACAGGAACTGGCCCAGTCCGATGAGCGCTTCAAGGCGGGCGTCGCCGGG
>DATIEF010000213.1:0-3657 GCA_035455865.1 Gemmatimonadales bacterium
TCCGTACCGAGGCGCTGGAGCTGGGCCTCGACGCGGGCTCGGCGGAGCACCTGCTGCAGCATTACGGCAGCGAGACACCGGCGGTGCTCAACGTGGTGCGCGGCGACCGCGCTCTCGGGCGGCGCCTGGTGCCGGCACATCCCGCGATCCTGGCCACGGTGACCCACGCGGCCCGACGGGAATACGCCACGACGGTCGAGGACGTCCTGGTGCGCCGGATCCACCTGTACTACGAAACGGGTGACCAGGGCTGTGCGGCGGCGGCGGCAACCGCCGAGCTCCTGGGGCGGGAGCTCGCCTGGGCGCCGGCTGCCGCGGCCCGGGCGGCCGATGCCTACGTGGCGCGGGTGCGGAGCGGCGGGTTCAGCGAGGAGTGACCGGGACGGCGCTGTCGTCCTGGATGCGGAACACCCCGAAGCGGGCAGCGGCGGGATGGGCGAATTCCACCGGCCCCGTCACGCCGCGCCACGCGGGGCGTGAGCCGCCGAGGGAGGCGAGCCACGACTCGACCGCGGCACGATCGGGACCCGCCGCGCGCACGGCGGCCGCCGCCACCATCAGCGCATCGTGCGTGAGCATCTCGTCCGGCGTGGGCTCGCGCCCGGCGATGCGGCGGAATGCTGTGAGGTACACGGCCGACCGCGCGGAGTCCGCGCCCTGCCGCCGGAAGCCCACGACGCGGAGCGACGGGAGCGCATCGCCCGCCTGCTCAGCGAGCCCCTCGGGGTAGAGCGCCGCATCGCCGGCGACGAGCGGCATCGTGAGCCGCCGGGCGTGGAGCACCTGCGCCAGCCGACCCACGGTGCGATAGTCGCCGATCAGGTAGGCGACGTCCGCCTGCCGGCGGCGGATGGCGGCATCGACCAGCGTGGGCAGGTCGCTTTCCGAGAGGATGCGTGCCGTGGCGGCGATGACCACCTGCCGTCCGGCCAGGCCGAGCTTCAGGCCACCGAGCAGCCCTTCCGCGTATTCGTCCGCCACGTAGAACACGAACGCCCGGTGCGCGTGCAGCGCCTCGGCGCCGTAGGCGGCGAGCGCCTGTCCCTCAAGCGAATCGTCCGGGGCCAGGCTCATCGCCGAGGGCCGGAACTGCGCCAGGAGCCGGCTCGTGGCAGCGGGGACCAGCTGTGCGAGGCCGGCGGTGCGGTATACCGGCGCCGCCGCGAGGCTCCCTCCGCTGGTGGCGTGCCCCACCACGACCATCACGTCATCCTGCGCCGCCGCCCGCTCGGCCATAGCCACCTCGGCGGCGGGATCGCCGACCGAATCGTACGACGGGTGCCGGAACACCTGGATGCAGACCGCACGGCCACCACGGTCCGCCGACAGGACGGCCGAGGCGACCGCTCCCTCGACCGAATGCGGCGTGGCGCCCGCCAGCGCGACGACCGGGCACCGGCGCGAAAGCGGCGAGCAGGCACCGCACGCGAGCAGGAGGGCGCCGGCCAGCCACCTCACGCTCGGCGCGCCCGGGCGATCTTGCGGACGCGGTCCTCGAGCAGGTGCAGGTCCACCGGCTTGAGCAGCTGTCGTTCGACCGGGATCGTGAGCCCCTCGAGCTGCGAGAGCTGGCTGAAGTCGCCTGAGAAGAACACCACGCGACGCGACAGGTCCGGATGGTCGGTCACAAGCCGGCGGAAGAACGCGATGCCGTCCATCACCGGCATCCGGATGTCGGCCACGACCACGTCCGGCTCGGCGTTGCCGATCCGGGCGAGCCCTTCGACCCCGTGCGCCGCCTCGTCGACCGTGGCGCCGCGCTGGGCCAGGAACCGGGCGACCGGCCGCCGGACCGATTCCTCGTCCTCGACCACCAGGACCCGGAGCCCGGCCAGCGGCTCGCCGCGGAGCGCGCCCGCGGGAGGCGGCGTGGCGTGTCGCAGGGCGTCCACGCTCGCGGCCCCGGGCTCCGCCATCGGGAAGCTGGCCACGAAGCGCGCGCCCTCGCCGCGCTCCGCGGCCGCGAGCACCAGGTCGCCCCCGGTCTCGCGGACGATCTGCCGGGAGATGTAGAGCCCGAGGCCGGTGCCCTGCTTGCCCTTGGTCGACACGAACGGACGGAACAGCTGGTCGGCGACGGCGCCGCTCACGCCGGGACCGGTATCGGCCACCGCGGCGTGGACGCGGCCGTCGGCCACCCAGGTCTCCACGCTCAACACCCGGGGGCCCGGCAGGCCGCGCATCGCGTCGAGCGCGTTGCTCAGGAGGTTGACGAACACCTGTTCCAGGCGATTGGCATCGCCGACGGTCTGCGGGGAGACCGGGTCGAGCCGGAGGTCGACCATCACGCCACCGGCGCCGAACTGGTGGGACACGAGGTCGAGGGCGCCGCGGACCACCTCGTTGACCGCGATGGCCGACACCCGGATCTCGGCCGGCCGCACGAAGCGCAGCAGGCCGGAGAGGAGCCGCCCCGCCCGGCGCGCCTGCCGGAGGATCTGCTCGGTCTCCTTGCGCTGGTCGTCGTCGAGCGCCGGGTCCTGCAGGCGGGTCTCGGCGAGCGCACCGATGGCCATCAGCGGGTTGTTGACCTCGTGGGCCACGTCCGCCAGGAGGACGCCCGCCGCCGCGAAGCGCCCCTGCTCCGTGGCGCGCTCGCGAAGGACCCGCGTCATCACGTTGAAGTGCCCCGCCAGGCGGCCGATCTCGTCGTGGCGGCGGACCGGCACGCGGGTGCCGAGCTCGCCCTCGGCCACCCGCCCGAGCGCGCCCTCCAGCTCCGCCAGCGGGCGCTCCACCCGCTGGTGCAGCACGAAGAGCACGAGCGGAAGGAAGAGGATCCCCACTACGATCCACCAACCCAGCGCGAGCACCACGCTGTCGATCGCCGAGCGCAGGAGCTGCTCCCGACGGAGGAGGTCGGAGAGCCCGCCGTCCTCGGCCGCGGCGATGGCGTCGCTGAGCCCGCGATTGAGGGAGTCGACCTGGAGCAGGCGCCGCTCCGCCTCGGGGTACCGGCGCAGTTCCACCAGCGCCGCCACCTCGAGCAGCTTGTTCTGGAGGAGCGAGACCGATTCGTCCGCCCGCGCCAGGCTCGGGCGCATGCTGTCCGGCACACCCGCAAAGGGAAGGGAGCGGACCGGTGCGGTCGCACGGGCCTGGATGAGCGCAAGCGCGGCGGCCTGCCCGGCGGTGTCGGCGCCGCGATGCGCGGTCACGAGGTGGGCGGCGACCACGGCGTCATCGAGCTCGCGCCCGCGCGCCACCACCTGGCGGAACACGTAGAGCGCCGGCTCGACGTCGCGCTGGAGTGTGCGCGCCTCGCGGCCGACGTGGAGGGTGAGGTAGAGGAAGATCCCGAGGACGTAAACGCCGATGGCACCGAGGAGGGTGAGCAGCAGCGTCCGGAGCCGGATGGTGCGGGGTCCGGCGGCATCCTCGCCGAGCGCAGGGAGGCTCATCGCGCCGGCTCGGGCACGATGCCGCCATCAGGCGAGATCCGCACCATCGTGAGCGTGACGGCGCGGCCGGTGCCGAACGAGATCGGCCCGGTGAGCCCGGGGAACGCCGGGCGTTCCCGGCCGAGGGACCGGAGCCAGTCGCGGATCGCGGTGCGGTCCGGCCCCACGTCGTCGATCGCGGCCGACATCAGGTCGATGCCGTCCTGGATCATGGCGAGGTCGGCGTTGGGGGCGTGGCCGGTCACGCGCCGGGTCA
>DATIEF010000214.1:0-8529 GCA_035455865.1 Gemmatimonadales bacterium
CTGCGGCGCCGTGGCGATCCGCTCCACCACCTCGCCGAGCGGCCGGCCGAGCGCCAGCGCCGCGGCGATCGCGCCCAGGGCGTTGGCGACGTTGAAGTCGCCGACGAAGGGCGTCCGGACCTCGGCCCGGCCCCACCGGCTCCGCAGCGTGAACGTCGTCCCGGCCAGCTCGCTCCGCACGTCCTCGGCCCGCACGTTCGCGTCGGGGTGGACGCCGAAGGTGATCCGTCGCGACGGCGGGGCCGGCGGCATCGCAAGCCAGGCGTCGTCGTCGCGGTTGACGATCTCGACGCCGTCGGGGCCGAGCAGTGCCGGGAGCCGGAGCTTGGCCGCGAGGTACGCCTCCATCGTGCCGTGGTAGTCGAGGTGCTCGCGGGTGAGGTTGGTGAAGACCGCGGCGCGGAAGCTCAGGCCGTCGAGGCGCCCCTGGTCGAGGCTGTGCGAGGAGGCTTCCATCGCGACCGTCCGGACGCCGCGAGCCACCAGCTCGGCGAAGGTCGCGTGGAGGTCGACCGGTCCCGGTGTGGTGAGCGTGCCGGCGGTGGATGGCACCGCCGCCCCGGTGCCGTCGAAGGCGCCGAGGGTGCCGATGCTCCCGGCCGTGCCGTCGGCGTTCATCAGGTGGCGGATGATGCCGGTCGTGGTGCTCTTGCCGTTGGTGCCGGTGATCCCGACCAGGGTGAGCCTGGCCGCGGGGTCGCCGTACCAGTGCCGCGCGAGCGAGATGGCGGCGAGCCGCCCGTCGGAGACGACCACTTCGGGGACGCCGGAGCCGCTCGGGCGCTCCACCACCACCGCCACGGCCCCCCTGGCCACGGCGTCGGACAGGAACCGATGGCCATCGACCTGGCTCCCCCGCACCGCCACATACAGCGCCCCGGCGCGGACCATTCGGCTGTCGGTGATGATGGCTTCAACGGTCGGGTCGGCGCCGGGTGGCGTTACCAGCAGGCCGCCACGCTGCAGGGCCGCGGTCAGCTCGGACAGGGATCGCATCAGCGGGTCCACACGGTGACGGTGCTGCCGCGTTGCGCGGATGCGCCGGCGGCGGGGTCGGTGCGATCGACCTGGCCCAGCCCGCGCAGGTCGACCTTGAATCCGCGGCGATGGAGCGCGAGCGCCGCCTGGCGCACCGTCGACCCGACCACCGCCGGGACGGTCACCTTCGACGCCGCCGCGGAGTCGGGCACGGGGGGCCACGACACCACCGTCACCGATGGATCGGGCTCGTCCGCCGGCGGCGCATCCTCCGCCGGGAGCGGCGCCGCGGTGGCGCCGGTCAGTCGGGCCCGGTCGATGGCCACGCGCCGGCTCGCGAGCGCCTGCTCCAGCATCGCGCGGGTCACCGGCGCGGCGGTGGCGCCGCCGTATTCGCCCTTGGGCGCGTCGAGCTTCACGATCACGACCAGCTGGGGATCGTCGGCCGGGAAGAGGGCCGCGAAGCTCGCCACGTATTCGCCCTGGACGTAGACGCCGTGCTCGAAGTGCTTGGCGGTGCCGGTCTTGCCAATGAGCTGGTAATTGGCGAGCTGCGCCCGCTCGCCGGTGCCGCCTTCCGCCACGGCCCCGCGCATGAAGGCCCGGAGCTCGGCCGCCACCTCGGGCGAGACCGCCCGGCGCACCGGCTCGGGGCGGTGGTCGTAGAGCACCTTGCCGTCGGGCCCGCGGATCTCCTTGACCAGCGTCGGCGTGAGGAGCACGCCGTCGTTCGCGATCGCGCCGTACGCCGCCGCCAGCTGCAGCGGGGTGACCCCCATCTCGTAACCCATCGCGTGGCTGGCCCGGGAGAGCGAGGTCCACTGGTCCGGCCGGGTGAGCCGCCCGCGCGACTCGGCCGGGAACTCGATCCCAGTCGGGCTCCCGAAGCCGAAGGCGCGGAGCATGTCGTACTGCTGGTCGTCGGTGAGGCGGGAGGAGAACTGCGCCATCGCGATGTTGCTCGACACCCCGATGGCCTGGGCCAGCGTGACCGGTCCGTGCATCGGGTGCACGTCGTCGATGGCGCGGGTGTCGCCTCGGGAGTTGATCGGCATCAGCCAGTGGCCGTCGTGGCCGCTGACCGTGGCCGTGCTGTCGACGAGGCCGTCGGTGAGGAGCGCCGCCGCGGTGAAGAGCTTGGCAGTGGACCCCGGCTCGAAGGGGTCGGTGATGGTGGAGGGCCGGACGCCGGCGTCGCCGCTGGCGGCGCTCTGCCGGGAGGCGAGCGCCAGCACCTCGCCGGTCTTCGGGTCGAGGAAGACGACGTCGCCGCCCTCGGCGTGGAGTGCCTGCAGCGCCTGGGCCAGGCCCTGCTCGGCGATGTCCTGCAGTTCCGCGTCGATGGTCAGGATCACGTCGCCACCCGCCACCGGGTCGCGCACCTGGCGCGAGGGCGAGTCGTAGGTCCGCCCGGCGCGGTCCTTGATGACCACCGCCTCGCCCGGGACGCCACGCAGGAGCGAGTCGAGCACCAGCTCGAGCCCCGACGCGCCCCGCCCGCTGTCGGAAGAGAGGGCGCCGATGATCGGCCGCGCCAGGCCGCGCGCCGGGTAGAAGCGGGCGTACTCGCGGTCGAGGTGGACGCCGTGCAGGTCGCGCAGCGGGTCGACCTGGGCGGCGCTGAACGGGCCGTAGTAGTAGATCCACCGGCGGGGACCGCGGAGGTCGGCGCGGATCCTGGCCGCCGGCAGGTCGAGCGAACGGGAGAGGAGCCGCACCGCCGCGTCGCGGTCGGCCAGCTCGTTGGGCGCCAGCCCCACGTGGTAGTACTCCTGCGTCACCGCCAGCGGCACGCCGTTGCGGTCGCGGATGGTGCCGCGCCGGGCGGGGAGCACCAGGTGCTCGGTGCGGTCCTTGGCCGCCTCGCGCGCGTAGCTGGCCCCCTGCCACACCTGGACGTACGCCGCCCGGCCGACGACCGCCGCCAGCGCGAGCGCGAACCCGGCCTGGACGAACCCGAGCCGCACCTCGGCCCGCGCCATCAGCGGGTGCCGCTGCCCGCCGGGGCGGGCTGGAAGAGGACGAAGTCGCTGTCGGAGGGGAGGTGGAGGCCCAGCGCCGACTCGACCCGCGGCACCAGGACCTGGCGGCTGGAGGCCTGGCGGATCTCGCGCTCGAGCTCGCCCCGGCGCGCCTCGAGCGACGCGCGTTCCTCCCGCGCCTCCTGCAGCCGGCCCGCGGCCCGGTACCCCGCCGCCGTGCGCGCGACCACCACGCCCGCCACGGCGAGGAACACGACCAGCCAGAGCATGACCCAGTGGCGGCCCTTCAGCGTCATTCGGCCTTCCGGAAGAACCTGAGCTTGGCGCTGCGCGCGCGGGGATTGTCCGCGATCTCCGCCGGGTCGGCGACGATCGCACGTCGGGGCTCCGCCGCGCCGAGCGGGCGGCCGCGACAGGTGCACACCGGCTGTTCCGGCGGGCAGACGCAGGCCCGCGCCCACTCGTGGAACAGGTGCTTCACGATCCGGTCCTCGCCCGAATGATAACTGATCACGGCCAGCGTTCCGCCCGGCGCGAGCGCGTCGAGGAACACCGGGAGCGACGCGGCGAGCGCGTCGAGCTCGCCGTTGACCGCGATCCGGACCGCCTGGAAGAGGCGGGCAAAGTCCGGCGGTCCCGACTGCGGTCCCAGCACTGCGCGGATGGCGTTCACCAGGTCGTCGCTCGTCCGGAACGGGGCACGGCTGCGCCGGCGCACCACCTCCCGGGCGAGGGCACGGGCCCGGCGTTCGTCACCGAAGTCGCGGAAGATCGCCTCGAGCTCCGCCTCGTCCCCTTCGTTGAGCAGGTCGGCGGCGGAGGGCCCGGCGCGGTCCATCCGCATGTCGAGCGGCGCGCCGGCCCGGAAGGTGAACCCCCGGGGATCGTCGTCCAGCTGGCGGGAGGAGACGCCGAGGTCGAGCAGCACGAAGTCGGGGTGGAACTCCGCCACCTGGCGGTGCACCGCGGTGTCGCCGAACGACCCCGCCACGAAGGTGACCGCGGCGCCCGCCAGCCGTTCCCGCGCGATGGCGAGCGCATCGGGGTCGCGGTCGATGCCCAGCACCCGGGCGCCGGCCCGCGCGAAGAGCTCGGCGTGCCCCCCGTGGCCCAGCGTGGCATCGACCACGCGCCGCGCACCGGCGGCCCGGGCAAGGATGGGCCCGGCGAGGACCGGGATGTGGGACGGCGCGGGCGTGGTGGCGGTCATCGGCTGGCGGAGAAAGGCGACACCCCGGAGGCCGTGGGGCCTCCGGGGTGTCGAACAACGTGCAGCGAGCGGGGCTGACGGGGCTCGAACCCGCGACCTCCGCAGTGACAGTGCGGCACTCTAACCAAGCTGAGCTACAGCCCCTGCACGGCGGGCGCAATAATACACGCGCGCCGCGGCGGACGGTAGGGGCCTCAGGGCTGGCACTTGAACGCCTTGACCATCGACGCGACGTGCGGCTCGTACTTGTCGATGTACCCGAGGTAGCTCGCCGACTGCTGGGCGATCGTCGCCTGCGCGGAGGTCTTGCCGATGGTGAGGTCGGTCCGCGCCTGGACCAGCATCGCGGCCTCCTGCTTGACCCGGTCACAGTTCTTGGTGGCCAGCGTCACCGAATCCATCTGGGTGACGCGGATGAACCCCGCGATCCCGTTGAGGTAGTGCGCCGTGGCCCAGACCGGGTTGGTCTGGTCCATCGCGGCGATGGCCGTGGTGAAGAGCATCGCGGCGGTATCGGCCACCGGCGGCTTCGACTGGAGGAGCGGGAGGCCGGCGTTCACCAGGAGCCCCGCCACGTTCTGCTTGGCCTGCGCATCGCCCTTGGCGATGACGCGCTGGGCCAGCGAGTTGACCACATCGTAGCGCACCTTGGCCGCGGTGAGGGCCTGGATGGTGGCCTGCGGCGTGTTCATGTCGGTCGAGTCGAGCGCCATGACCCGGGCGCTGAACGCCACCACGCTGTCCCACATCTTCGAGGCGGAATAGAGCGTCAGGAGCTGGCCCAGCATCGTGGCGTTGCCGGGATACTTGGTGAGCCCCACCTGGCCCCACTTGATGGCCGACTGGACCAGGGACGCCGTGTCGGTGTTGGCCGCGGCAGTGACGACGAGCCGGACGTAGAACGTGGAGTCGCCCTTCGTGCTGTCGGCGGCGAGCACCTGCTCGAGGGCGTGGACCGCGCAGGTGTACTTCGACTGGTACACGCAGGCGCTGCTCTTGAGGTCCCACATCGTGGCGTCGGTGGAGTCGAGCGCGATGCCGCGGTCGGCCACCTGCTCCGCCGCCTCGGGGTGCCCGTACTGACGGAAGACCTTCGACGCCGCCTCGATGAGCGGCACGTTGGTGGGCGCCGCCTGCACCATCTGCTGGAACTTGAGCACCACCTGCGCGGTGTCGGCGTGGTCCTGGTAGTACTGCGCCAGCTGGGTCATGGCGGGGAGGCCCAGCGAATCGCCCTCGACGGCGCGGTTGAGCTCGCCGACCCAGGCGGAATCGGGTGCGTGCTGGAACTTGAGCGACTGGGCCAGGCAGAAATGGGCCAGGCCGTTGTTCGGGTCGGTCCGGAGCGCGCGCCGGGCGAGGTCGCCCGCCTTGGCGGAGTCCGGCTTGACGTCCTGCAGCTTGTCGAGGCAGGCCTTGGCGTCCTGGTGGGCGCGGGTGGCGCGCTCGAAGGCGTCCGCCCCGGACGCCCCGAACGCCTCGAGCGACTGGCCCGGCGCCTGCACCACCACCACTGTGTTGCCGGCGGCGTCGCTCAGCCCCGCAAAGCGCGCCACCAGCCGGAAGCGGGAGCCGCCGTCCTTGCCGAGGACGCTCGTCACGAGCGTCCGCGCGTTGAGCGCCGGGGCGAGCTTCCGCGCCACCTCGGGCGACAGGATCGCGTCGCGCGGAAAGCCGAACTGGTCGAGCGCGTCCCCCATCTCCTTCCGCGACACGACGACGAACCGGTCGCTGACGACGTGCGCCATCCGCTGGCGCATGCCGTCGCCGATGGCCACGGAGGCCGCCGAGTCGGAGGCGCGGTCGATCGACGGATTGGCCACCAGCAGGCGGGGCGCGTTGTTCACCTCCCGCTGCTGGATCGGAATCTGCGCGGCCACGGGCGCGACGGCACCGACGAGCACCAGGCCGGCGAGCACCACGCCGGTCCGGCGCATCGGGAAGAGATTCCGCTGCAGGGTCATCACCACGCCTCCAAAGAGTGGACGGTCGCCGCCGCGTCGACCGGCGCGCCGACCGGACGGGGGACTGGGCGAAGAGGGATTCGAACCCCCGACATCCTGCGTGTAAGGCAGGCGCTCTGAACCGCTGAGCTATTCGCCCGGAGCGCCCCGGTTCGCCTCACAGCGCCAGGCCGAGGGGGACCAGGACGCAGTATCCGAGCACCAGCACCGCTGCCGCGACGGAGGCGTGCCCGGATGAGAGGAGCAAGTATCCTGCCACCAGCACCACGACCCCGGCGCCGAGCAACAGGAAGTTCTTCCGGCCGAGCGCGGATCCTCCGGGACGGCCGGACGTGCTGGAAGTCGTCATATTGCAGGAGGTTAGCCGGTCGGACCATCGTGGTCAAGTTGGTCCGGTTCGGGCGCGGGCCAGTCCACGTCGAGCGCCGCCCGCCGGGGCGCCTCGATCCGCCGGTGGAGCGCCCAGGCCATCACCACTCCGAAGGTGAGGAGGAGCCAGAGCCCCGCCCCGGCCAGCCAGGTGACGCCTCCGTAGTGCCGGCGGGTGTCCCGCCGCCAGTCGAACTCGAACTGGGAGACGGTCCGACCCGTCACCACTCGCACGGCGGAGTCGAACGGCTGGCCGGCCGCGAGCTGGGTGAAGAGCGGCCCGAGATCGCCGCCGGGGATCCGGCGCGCCAGCCCGAGCACGGCCGCGGCGGCCAGGCCGTAGGCGCGGTCGGCCACCGGTTCGGACCCGCGGAGCTGGGCGTCGAGGTCGCGGAGCTCAGGCACGCCGCCCAGCGCCACCGACAGGTGGAGCGCGAAGCGCTCGCTCAGGTCCCAGCCGCCCGACGCCACCGTGGCGTACCCCTCGTCGAACCAGAGCGGCACCCGGGTCCGGACGGCCTGGTGGAGGACGAGGTGCGCCAGTTCGTGGCGGAGCGTCGTGGTGATGTCGGGGAGGTCGGCGCGGAGGACGATCACGTGGCCCTGCGGCAGCGCCACGCCGGCACCCCACCCGGGGATCCGCCCGCGGGTGAGCGCAGTGAATGCCGCCTGGTCGGCGACGACGACGAGCCGGACGGGCCCCGCGTCGCGGCGGCCGAGCCCGGGCCAGCTGGCGGGGCGGTCGGCCAGGTCGGCGAGCGCCGCCGCCAGGTCCAGGTGCGCAGCGGTGGCGAACGCCGTCACCTGGCCCACCCGGACGCTGGCGAAGTGCTCGCGCGGCGCCTGGGCGGGCAGCTGCGCCGCGAGGAGCGCCAGCGTCAGGCCGGCG
The DNA here is from genome assembly GCA_035455865.1 of Gemmatimonadales bacterium. Taxonomy (GTDB): domain Bacteria; phylum Gemmatimonadota; class Gemmatimonadetes; order Gemmatimonadales; family GWC2-71-9; genus CAMLHU01. The sequence continues at coordinate 7,393 of DATIEF010000214.1, forward strand.
GCGAGCGCGGCGGCTCCCCTCCGGAGGCGACGAGGTCGAGCATCTCCTTGCAGCGTTTGCCCCACGGATTGAACTTGTTGGCCTTGTGGCCGTCGGCCCAGGTCTGCTTCGCGGCGTCCTGCTCGCCGGCGAACCACTGGGCCCGCCCGAGCTCGTAGAACGCCTCGATCAGGTTGGGCCCCAGCTGGAGGGTCTTCTGGAAGAAGACCTGCGCGTCCTCGAACATCTCCCGCTCGAGGTAGACGAGCCCCAGGTAATAATGCGCGTAGAGCGTGGCCTTCCGGTCGTTGTCGAGCCGGATGGCCTTGGAGAGGTGCTCGATGGCCTCCCCGAAGATCCGCTTCTTGAGGCAGATGTAGCCGACGTTGATCCGAGCGAGCGAGTTGGCCGGCTCCTTCATCAGCACCTTGGAGAAGGTAGCCAGCGCATCGTCGTACTCCTCGTGGAGCATCTGGGCCCAGCCCAGGAGCGACTGGGCCTGCACCTCGTTGGGCGAGAGCGCCAGCGCCTTCTGCAGGGCCTGGATGGCGCCGGCGTAGTCGCCGAGGGAGATGAGGCTCCACCCCTTCTCGATGAACGTCGAGGCACCGATGTGATCCGCCTGGACCACCGGGCGGGCGCCGGTGAACTGCGGCGCCTGGGCGGTGTCGGAGGAGGCGCTCGCCTGCTTGTACTTGTCGACCAGCGCGCGGATGTCCTCCTTGAGCTGGGTCAGGTCGGTGAGGGCGCCGTCGACCTTCTTGAAGAACGCGATGATCTCGCGCTTGAGCGCCTCCCGCTCGGCGAAGCCGGTGACGGCGTCGACGCGGGAGGCGATCTCCTGGTACTGGGTGCGGAGCGGGTCGATGAGCGAGTCGGTCATGGGATGATGGCGGTCAGGCCGCGCCGGCCTTGGCGAGCGCCAGCCGCTCCTTGGATGTCAGCAGGCGGCCGGCGTTGAGGATCACGACGGTGCGCGGCGGGCGCGCCAGGAGGCCGCTGATGTATTCGGCGGCGAGCCCCCGCACGATCGGGGGCGGCGCGGTGATGGTGCCGCCGTCCACCCGCAGCACGTCCAGCACCTGGTCGACGATGATGCCCACCCGCTGCCCGTCGACGTCGAGCACCATCAGGCGGGTGTCCTCCAGCCGCTCCGCC
>DATIEF010000215.1:0-2322 GCA_035455865.1 Gemmatimonadales bacterium
GTCGCGGGTCACGGGTCGTGGGTCATGGGTCGTTGGTCGTTGGTCACGGATCTCCGCACGCCCCCGTTCACCGTTGACTGTTCACCGTTCACTGTTCACCGTTTCCCCCCCGCCGGCAGCTTGCCCCGCTGGCGCCCGACGCTGAGCAGGATGCCGGTGGCGAGGAGCGTGATGACGAGGCTCGAACGGCCGTAGGACATGAACGGGAGGGTAAGGCCGGTGGTCGGCATCATCCCGAGGGTCACGGCCATGTGGAGGAAGGCGGTGATCCCCACCGCGCTCGTGATGCCGGCGGCCAGGTACTGGCCGAAGGCGTCGGGCGCGGTCCGCGCGATCCGGAAGCCGAGCCACACGAAGAGGCCGAAGAGGAGCACCACCACGCACACGCCGAGGAAGCCCCATTCCTCGCCGATGACGCTGAACAGGAAGTCGGAGTAGCCGAACGGGAGGTAGCCGAGCTTCTGCTGACCTGCCCCGAAGCCGACGCCGAAGATGCGGCCCGAGCCCATCCCGACCAGCGACTGGGTGATCTGGAAGCTGGCCTGGCTCGAGGCCTCGTCGCGGTTGAGGAAGGTGAGGAGCCGAGCCGCGCGGTACTGGGTGTCGACGATCTTGTGCCACACCAGCACGGTGCCGACGCCGCCGAGCAGGAGGAAGTGGCCGATCTTGGCCCCCGCCGTGAAGAGCACGACGCCGGCGATGAACGCCACGAGCGTCGCCATCGACAGGTTGGGCTCGAGCAGGATCAGGAGCGACACGACCCCGATGACGACCACGAACGGCAGCACCCCGCGCTTGAACTCGCGGAGCTGGTCTCCCTTCTTGGCGGCCAGGGTGGCGGCCCAGATGACCACCGCCAGGCGCGCGAACTCCGAGGGCTGGAAGTTGACCGGCCCGATGTCCACCCAGCGCCGGGCGCCGTGGATGCTCGGCGCGAACCGGTGGGTAAAGGGCAGCAGCGGGATCAGGAGCGCCAGGATGGTGAACCCGAGGAGCGGCCAGGCCAACGTGCGCCAGCGGTGATAATCCATCCGCGAGGCGATCAGGAGCAGGATCCCGCCGGCCACCGCGCCGGAGAGCTGCTTGAGCGCGAACGACATCCCGATGTTGTCGCCCGCGCGGTTGGTCAGGAGGCTCGCCGCGCCGTAGCTCGACGCGATGCCGAAGACGACGAGCGTCGCGGTCACGACGGCGAGCAGGCGCGTCTCCCAGCGCTGCTCGCCGGGGTGGCGGATCGCGGGGGCGCTCACATTCCCTCCACGGCGGCGCGGAAGCGCGCCCCGCGTTCCTCGTAATTCTTGAACATGTCGTAGCTCGAGCACGCCGGGGAAAGGAGCACGGCATCGCCGGGACGGGAGAGCGCGCGCGCCTTGGCCAGCACGTCGGCAAAGTCCCCGCCCCGCACCACGTCGACCCGGTCGCGAAGGTCGCGCTCGACCAGCTCCCCGGCTTCCCCATACGCCACCACGCCGCGGCACCGCCCGTCGAATCCCTCGGCCAATCGGGTGTAGGGCTCGCCCTTGTGGCGCCCGCCCAGGAGCAGCACGAACGGGCGCGTCATCGCCCGGACCGCCACGTCGGTGGAGGCGACGTTGGTGGCCTTGGAGTCGTTGATCCAGAGGACGCCGCCCACCTCGCGCACCGGCTCCATCCGGTGCGGCAGCGCGCGGAAGGTCCGGAGCCCGGCGCCGATCCGGCCGAGGTCGCCACCGGCCTGCGCGGTCGCGAGCGCCGCCACCAGCGCGTTGGCCACGTTGTGGTCGCCGAGGAGCGCCAGGTCCCCCCGCGGAAGGACGGGCGCGTCGTGCAGCATCAGCATTCCGGCGGCGCGGTCGAACCACGCATCGGCCCGCCCGGCCAGTGAGAAGCGCAGCACCGTGCCCGCGACGCCGCGGACCATCTCCCGGACGGCCCCGTCGTCGCCGTTGACGATCCAGACCGACCCCGGTCCCGCATTCCGGAAGAGCCGCGCCTTGTCGGCGTAGTAGTCCTCCAGCCGGGCATAGCGGTCCAGGTGGTCGGGGGCGAGGTTGGTGAGCGCGCCGATGGTGGGGTGGAGCTGCGGCATGTCGTGCAGCTGGAAACTCGACAGCTCGACCACGAGCCAGTCCGGCGCCGGCCGTTCCAGCGCCACCTCCGAGACCGGCCGCCCGATGTTCCCGGCCGTCTCGGCGCGCTTGCCCACGGCGGCAAGCAGGTGCCCGGTGAGCGCGGTGGTGGTGGTCTTCCCGTTGGTGCCCGTGATGCAGATGGTGCGGGTGCCGGGGAGTTCGGCCAGGCCGAGTCCCGCCTCCGCCACCACCGGCACCCCGGCGCGCGACG
>DATIEF010000216.1:0-7186 GCA_035455865.1 Gemmatimonadales bacterium
CCACGCTGAGCACCAAGCTGATGGGGACGGTCACGGCCGTGCTGGTCCACGAAGGCGACCGGGTCGGCGCCGGCCAGCCGCTCCTCCGGATCGATGCGCGCGACCTCGACGCCCGTGCGACCCAGGCCGGCGCCGGGGTGGCGGCCGCGGAGGCCGCGTACCACGAGGCCGAGCTGCAGGCCGTGCGGATCCGCGGCCTCTACGCCGACAGCGCCGCCCCGCGGGTCCAGCTCGACGCGGCGGAGTCCGGCCTGGCGCAGGCGCGCGCCGCACTCGATGCCGCCCACGCCGGCGCGGCGGAGGTCGCGACGCTCACCCGGTATGCGGCCATCCAGGCGCCGTTCGCCGGCGTCATCACCCAGCGTTCCGTGGATCCCGGCGCCTTCGCCGCCCCCGGCGCGCCGCTGCTGACATTGGAGGACGCGTCCCGGCTCCGGGTGACGGTCACGGCGCCGCCGGAGATCGCCCGGCGATACCGGCGCGGCTCGGCGGTGGTCGCCGACATCGAGGGCATCGCGGCCCCGGCGGTGGTGGAGGCCGTGGTGCCGGGCCCGGTGGGCAACCTCTACCAGGTCAATGCCATCGTGGACAACCGCGCCGGGCGGTTCGCGAGCGGCGGAGCAGCGTCACTCGCGCTGTCCGAAGGGACGCGGCGTGCCGTGCTGGTGCCGGCGGCGGCGGTGGTCCGCGAGGGCGACCTCACCGGCGTGCGGGTGCGCGGCGCCGACGGCGTCGAGCTCCGCTGGGTGCGGCTCGGCGCGGTCCGCGGCGACCTGGCCGAGGTGCTGGGCGGCCTCGCCGGCGGCGAGCGGGTGCTGACCGGCCCGGCGGCTGGGACGGAGGGCTGACATGGGCATCGCCGGCAAGATCGCCCGCCGCTTCCTCCACTCGAAGCTGACGCCGCTCATCACCGGCGCATCGCTGGTGGTGGGCGCCCTCGCGCTCGTGGCGACGCCGCGCGAGGAGGAGCCCCAGATCTCGGTGCCGATGATCGACGTCGTCGCCGCGCTCCCGGGCGCGGGCCCGAAGGAGGTCGAGGATCTGCTCACCCGCCCGCTCGAGAAGCTCGCGTGGGAGATCCCCGGCGTGGACTACGTCTACGCCACCTCGGGGGACGGTTCCGCCCTCGTGACGGTCCGCTTCAAGGTGGGGGAGGACCAGGACCGGAGCGTGTCGCGGGTGGAGGCCAAGCTCGCCGCCGCCGCCGGCGAGCTGCCCCCCGGCGCCACCCCGCCGCAGGTGCAGCCCCACGGCATCGACGACGTGCCGGTCCTCGCGCTGACGCTCCACAGCGCGACCTACCCGCCGCAGGTGCTCCGCCGCACGGCGCTCCTCCTCGCCGACGACATCCGCACGATCCCCGACGTCGCGCGCACGATGGTCATCGGCGGGCCGGCGCCGCGCCTCCGGGTGCGGCTCGACCCTGCGGCGATGGCGTCGAGCGGCGTCACCCCCGGCGAGGTGATGCAGGCGCTCCGGGGCGCCAACGCCCGGCTCGCCGCCGGCGAGTTCACCGCCGCCGACTCGACGATCCTGGTCGACGTCGGCGCCCCCATCACCGGCCCCGCCGACGCGGCGCAGGTGGTGGTCGGGATGCGCGGCGGCCACCCGGTATACCTCGGCGCGGTCGCGTCCATCACCGACCAGCCCGGCGCGCCGGACGACTACGTCACCGAAGGCCGGCCCGACGGCACCCTCGAGCCCGCGGTGACGATCGCCATCGCCAAGCGCCCCGGGGCCAATGCGACGACGGTCACCCGCGCGGCGCTCGCCCGAGTGGAAGCGGCGCGGAGCCGCCGCCTCCCCGCGGGCGTGTCGCTCGACGTGACGCGCGACTACGGCGCCACCGCCAGCGAGAAGGCGAGCGAACTGATCCTGCACCTCGCCATCGCGACGCTCTCGGTGACCCTCCTGATCGGGCTCTTCCTCGGCTGGCGCGAGGCGCTCGTGGTGCTGGTGGCGGTGCCGGTGACCCTGGCGCTCACGCTCTTCGTGTACTACGGGATGGGCTACTCGCTCAACCGCATCACGCTCTTCGCGCTCATCTTCTCCATCGGGATCCTGGTGGATGACGCGATCGTCGTCGTCGAGAACGTGTATCGCCACCTCAAGATGGGCCGCGCCGAGCCGGACGTGGCGGCGGTGGAGGGCGTGGACGAGGTCGGCAACCCGACCATCCTGGCCACCTTCACGGTCATCGCGGCGATCCTGCCGATGGCCTTCGTGTCCGGGATGATGGGCCCGTACATGCGGCCGATCCCCGTCGGCGCGTCCGCCGCGATGCTCGCGTCGCTCGGCGTGGCCTTCGTGGTGACGCCGTGGCTCGCGTACCACCTGCTCCGCGGCCACGTGCGCACGGCGCCGGCGGACGCCCCGCACCCCGATGCGCCGGAGGGCGAGAGCCGCTTCGGGCGCCTGTACGGGCGCTGGATGACCCGGTTGATGGACGATGCCCGCCTGCGGAAGCGCGCGTACCTCGCGGTCGTGGCGCTGTTGCTGCTGTCGACGGGGCTGGTGGCGCTTCGGGTGGTGCAGGTCAAGATGCTGCCGTTCGACAACAAGTCGGAGTTCCAGGTGGTGCTCGACCTGCCGGAGGGCGTCTCGCTCGAGCGGACCAACGCGCTCGCGCAGGAAGTGGCCGAGTACCTCCACACGGTGCCCGAGGTGCGGTCCACCGAGGCGTATGCCGGGACCGCGGCGCCGTTCAACTTCAACGGCCTGGTGCGGCACTATTTCCTGCGGCGCGGCGCCAACGTGGCGGACGTGCAGGTGAACCTCGTCGGCAAGGGCCATCGCCACCGGCAGAGCCACGCGATCGCGCTGTCGGTGCGGCCCGGCATCGACTCGATCGCTCGGCGGTACGGGGCGAGCGCCAAGATCGCCGAGATCCCGCCGGGGCCGCCGGTGCTCTCGACGCTCGTGGCGGAGGTGTACGCGGGCGACGACAGCACCCGGCTCGCTGCGGCCCGGAGGGTCAAGGCCGTGTTCGAGTCGACGCCCGGCGTGGTGGATGTCGACTGGAGCGAGGAGGCCCCGGAACGCCGGCTCCGCCTCGACGTCGACCGGGTGCGGGCCGCCGCGGCCGGTGCGAGCGTGGACCAGGTGGCGGGCACGGTGGCACTGGCGCTCTCCGGGGCGCCCGCGGGCGTGGCGAGCGTGCCCGGCGCGCGCGAGCCGGAGCTGATCGTGCCGCAGCTCGACGCGTCCCGCCGCTCCTCCGCCGCGGCGCTCCTGAGCCTGCCCGTGGCGACCGCCTCCGGGCCCCAGCCCCTCGGCCGCTTCGTGACCGTCGACTCCACGACGCGCCGGCCGGCGCGATTCCGCAAGGACCTCCGGCCCGTCATCTATGTCACCGGCGACGTGGCCGGGTCGATCGAGTCGCCGGTGTACGCCATCCTCGCGATGGACCGCGCGCTCGACACCGTGCGCGTCGCCGGCGCCGAGATCCGGCGCTACAACGCCGTCCAGCCGGCCCGCCTCGACGAGACCGCGCTCAAGTGGGACGGCGAGTGGCAGGTGACCATCGAGGTCTTCCGCGACCTCGGCATCGCCTTCGCGGTGGTGCTGGTGCTGATCTACGTGCTGGTGGTCGGGTGGTTCCAGTCGTTCACGGTGCCGCTCGTCATCATGGCGCCGATCCCGCTCACGCTCATCGGCATCCTCCCGGGCCACGCCCTGACCGGCGCGTTCTTCACGGCGACGTCGATGATCGGGATGATCGCGCTCGCGGGGATCATCGTCCGGAACTCGATCCTCCTCGTCGACTTCATCCAGCTCGCCGAGGACCGCGGCCGTTCGCTCCGGGAGGCGGTCATCGAGGCGGGCGCGGTGCGGTTCCGGCCCATCGCCCTCACCGCCGCGGCGGTGGTGGTCGGCGGGCTGGTGATGGTGCTCGACCCGATCTTCCAGGGGCTCGCCGTGGCGCTGATGAGCGGCGCCGTGGCGGCGACGCTCCTCACCATGGTGCTGGTGCCGCTCCTCTACTGGGAGCTCCGGCGCCGGCAGGAGGCGAAGGCCCGATGAGGCTCTTTCTGGTCACCTACGGCGGGGAACACCCCGGCGCCATCGCCGCCGCGCTCGACTCCGCCGGGGTCACCGGGTACACCCGGATGTCGGGCGCGCACGGGCACGGCAAGTCCGGCGCGCGGGAAGGGACCCGCGCCTGGCCCGGCGACGTGACGGTGTTCTACGTGCTCGCCGACGAGGCGGTGGCGGCCCGGCTCACGCCGATGCTCCGCCGCCAGACCGAACAGCTCGCCACCGGGGAGCGCCTCCACGTGGCGGTGCTCCCTGTCGAGGACTACTTCTGAACGAGGGGGACGTGCGATGTGCAACGAGAACGTGATCCGGCGTTTCGCCGGCGCATTCATCCTGGTGTCGCTGGGGCTCGGATGGTGGGTGTCGCCGGCGTGGTTCCTCTTCACCGCATTCGTGGGCGCCAACCTGGTGCAGTCCAGCATCACCGGCTGCTGCCCGCTCGAGCGGGTGCTGGGGCGCTTCGGCGTCCTCGGCTGCCGGCCCCGCGCCGGGGCGCGATGACGCCCTAGGCGTGCCGGCGGAGGGTGCGCTCCCGGCGCTTGAGGTCCTGCTCCACCGCGCCGCAGATGGTGCTGCACAACTCGAACACCGTCGGGTCGGCGATCCGATAGAGCGCCGTCGTGCCTTCTTTCCGCCGGTCGACGAACCCGGCCTGGTAGAGCACCTGCAGGTGCTTCGACACGTTGGCCTGGCCGGCCTCCACCCGCTCGGCCAGCGCCCCCACCCCCAGCTCGCCCCGCCGCAGCACGTTGAGCAGCCGCAGCCGCATCGGCTCGGCCAGCACCCGGAACCGGTCGGCGATGATGCCGGCGGTGCCATCGGACAGCTCGATCATCCCCGTTCCTCCCGTATATTCAACTGCCTGGTAATATAGTTCCGGGGCGCCGCCCGCGCTGCCGTGACCGGGCCCCGGGCGGACGGTATATTGGCCCCATGATCTTCCAGCGCCTCTACGACGAAGCGCTCGCCCAGGCGAGCTACCTGATCGGCTGCGCCGCCACCGGCGAGGCGATCGTGGTGGACCCCAACCGTGACCTCGACCAGTACTTCTCGTCCGCCGAGCGGGCGGGGCTCCGGATCACGGCGGTCACCGAGACCCACATCCACGCCGACTTCCTCTCCGGCGCACGCGAGCTGGCCCGCCGCGCCGGCGCCCAGCTCCTCCTGTCCGACTGCGGCGACGCCGGCTGGAAGTACGGCTTTGCCGCCGGCGACAAGGCCCGCCTCCTCCGGGACGGCGAGACGTTCAAGGTCGGCAACATCGCCTTCCGCGCCGTGCACACGCCGGGGCACACCCCGGAGCACCTGAGCTTCATCGTCACCGACACGGCGGCGTCGGATGACCCGATGGGCATCCTCTCGGGCGACTTCGTCTTCTGCGGCGACGTCGGCCGGCCCGACCTCCTGGAGAAGGCGGCCAAGGTGGCCGGTTCCGCCGACTCGGCCGCGCGGACCCTCTGGCGGAGTCTCGAGCGGTTCCGCGCGCTCCCCGACCACCTCCAGCTCTGGCCCGGCCACGGCGCCGGGTCCGCGTGCGGCAAGGGGATGAGCGCCGTGCCCCAGTCGACGGTGGGCTACGAGAAGCGGGTCAACTGGGCGTTCCAGGCGCCCGACGAGGCGACTTTCGTCCGAAACGTCCTGGCCGGGCAGGTCGAGCCGCCGCGCTACTTCGCGACGATGAAGCGCCTCAACCGGGATGGGCCGCCGCCGCTGCCGCAGGGCGCCCTGCCGCCCCGCCTTCCCGATGCCGAGCTCGCCGCGAGCGACGCGCGGGTGCGCGTCGACCTCCGCCCGACCGCCGACTTCGCGGCCGGCCACGTGCCGGGCTCCATCAACATCCCGTGGAACCGCTCGTTCACCGGGCGGGCGGGCACGTTCCTTCCCTATGACCGCGACCTCGCGCTGATCCTCCCCGGGCCGGACGGCGCCGAGCTCACGGCGGTGCGCACGGCGCTCGGGTCGATCGGGCTCGACCGGGTCGCGGGGTGGTGGCCCGCCGCGTCGCTGGACCGCTGGTCCGCAGCGGGTGGGCGTCCGCACGGCGTCGCCCAGGCGTCGGTCTCGGCGCTGCCGGCGGGCGCCCTGATCGTCGACGTCCGCAGCGGGGCCGAGTGGGAGGCGGGCCACATCCGGGGCGCCCGGCACATCCCGGTGGAGGAGCTGGCCGACCGGCTCGACGAGCTGCCGCGCGACCGGCCGCTGGTGCTGCAGTGCCAGACCGGCGGGCGCTCGGCCGTGGCGGCGAGCGTGCTGCTGGCGCGGGGCGTGCCGAACGTGCTGAACCTGGCCGGCGGGATCACCGCGTGGGCGGCCTCCGGCCTTCCGGTGGAGCGCTGAGCCGATGGGGCTGACGGAGGCCGTCAATCCGCTGACGCGGGTGGGGCTCGCCATCCAGCTGTCGGCGGCGATCCTCCTCGGCCTGCTGTTCGTGGTGCTGGGCCGGCAGGCGCCGGGCCGGCGGTATTTCGTCGCGTGGACCCGCTCTTGGATGTTCCTCGCGGTGGCGTTCCTGGCACTCTTCATCCGGTTCGACGTCATCGCGGCGCTCCCGGAGGCCACGTTCGCCTTCGAAGGGCAGCCCTCCGTCCGGCTGCTCTACCTGCTGTATCAACTGGGCAAGGTCTGGGGCGTCGCACTCATCGTCGAGGGCGCGCTGCGCGTGCGCACGGCGGGACGTGAGCTGCCGGTGACGTGGGCGGCGATCGGGCTGGGGGCCTATGCCACGATCTCGGTCATCGCATCGCCCCGGTTCGAGTTCCAGCTGATCTGGCAGGCCGCAGTGCTCGTGCCGCTCTTCGCGGTCGGCGCCTGGGCGCTGCTCGGGCGCTGCGAACGGCTCTCGTCGCTGGGCCCCCGCCTGACCGGCGGGCTGCTCGCGGCGCTGGCTGCGCTCTGGGCCGCGTACGGATTCGATTACGCGCGCGCCATCGGCGCGATCTCCCACGGCGCCGAGCCGCACGCACTCCGCGTCCTCGGCACGCTCAACCCGTTCATCGACTCGGTGGGGATGCTGCTCCTGGGCTACGGGATGGTGCTGGTGCTGATGGAGGACCTGCGGGTCGAGGCGAGCGAGGCGCGCGCGGCGCACCAGCGCGACCTCGTGACCTCGGAGCGCCGGCTGTCGGGGATCATCAGCTCCGCGCGCGAC
>DATIEF010000217.1:0-3673 GCA_035455865.1 Gemmatimonadales bacterium
GACGACACCGCGGCCCGTGCCGCGGTGGCGCTCGGCGCCATCCTGGTCATCTCCACCGACGCGCACGCGACGGCCGAACTCGGCTTCCTGCGGTGGGGGGTGACACAAGCCCGCCGCGGCTGGGTCGAGGTCCGGGACGTCGCGAATGCCCGGTCCCTCGTCCAGCTGCGGCGGTCACTCCACGCCCGGCGGTGAGCGCTACTTCACCGCGATGCGGTTCTTGATCGCGGTCTCCGCCTTCGGGACCTTCACGGTGATCACGCCGTCGGAGCACTTGGCGTCCACCCCTTCCATCTTGACCGCCGACGGCAGCCGCACGCTGCGCAGGAAGCGGCCCGCCGAGCGCTCCTTCCAGAAGTACTCCTCGGTCTTCTCCTCGTGCGACGTCTCCCGGTGGCCGGAGATCGTCAGGACCTGCCCCTCGAGGTTCACATCGATGTCGTCCTTCGGGACGCCGGGCGCTTCGACCCGGACGATGTAGTCCTTGTCGGTCTCGGAGAAATCGAGACTCGGCGCCCATTCGGTCGCCGGCTGTTCACTCCACGCGGGCAGGAGCGGGGTGGTGAACAGGCGGTCGACGAGACGATCGAAATCGTCCCGGACCGCGGTGGCGATGCCTGGGGTGGTGCGCATGAGCTTCATACTTCCCTCCTTGCTGCGGTGCGGACCGGACTGCGAGCAAGAGAGAAGATGCGAGGAGGGCGGTGAATCGACGGTGAATCGGGCGAGAAACTTTGCTTACGTCCGGGCGGCGTCGACCGCGTCGGCGCCGCACATCTCGGCGTGTCCGAGGGGGGCGGTGGCGGGGCAGAGGCGCGGCGTCACCAGCGTCACCAGGATCGCGACGAGGATCCCGGCGAGCGCGTCGACGCCGTAGTGGATCTGGAGGTAGACCACCGCCGCGATGATGCCGAGTGCCGGCACCAGCAACACCAGGCCGAGGGGGCGCCAGCCGCGATAGGCGAAGATCGCCGCCGTGAGCGCGGCCGCCACGTGGCTCGACGGGAACGCCGTGCCGAAGGAATCCTGGCCTTCGATGATCTGGCGGGCCACGCGCACCGGCCAGGCGTCGTTCCCCGGGCCCGTGGGCCAGCTCCAGAAATAGGGCGGCCCACCCACGGGGAAGAGCAGGAACACCATGTAGCAGGCGAAGAACGAGAGCACGATGGCGTAGATGGCCTGGCGGGACGCCGCCCGCCGCCCCACCGCCCACAGCACCGCCGGCCCGATGATCACCACGAAATAGAAGGCCAGGTAGCAGAGCCCGAGGAACCAGGAGAGCGCCACGCTCGGCATGGTCCGGCCCCAGGTGTACGCCAGCTGCTGGCCGAATACCACGAACTCCCAGTGCTGTACCACGTGGTCGAACGACGTGTCGACCACGAGCGGCGAGCCGTTGAGGAGGCCGATCGCCGCGTACAGCGCGCTTACGACGAAGGGGACGTACCACTCGGCCAGGAAGGAATGCTTGCGGACCGCGCGGGCCCGGGGCGCCACCAGCACCGCCACGCAGAGGAGCGCGTTGGCCGCGAGCAGCCACCCCGCCTCCACCGGCGTCGGACGCTCCTGCCGCCACCCGGCGATGTGCGCCAGGAGGATCCCGGTGGTGCAGGCGACGTAGATGACGGTCAGCCGATCGAGGGGGGAGAACCCCTGCACCCGGCGTTCGAGCCGGAGCCAGCTGCGCAGAAGTACCGCGGGGGGTGCCACTCTCGTGCCGTCTCCTTGCAACGGTCGTCGGTCGCGCCGGCCCGCCCGGCGGCACCAGCCCGGGGGCTGGTCCCGGGGTGCGAACCTGAAAATGTAGCGGCGACCGCCCCCCTGCGCGATGCCGCGGCGCCACGAGTTTCTTTCATTAGGTCCCTCAGGGCGCGATTGACAAGCCGACTGAAAGAGTCGTAATTCCGGTCCCCGCTCAATCGAGTCGCCGAATGCCGTCCGCCGCCGCCGTTCCCCCGCCGATCTCCACCCGCGGTTACGCCCGTCCCGAGGTCCTGGTCGACACCGCCTGGGTCGCCGATCACCTGGCCGATCCCACGGTCCGCCTGGTCGAGTCGAACGAGGATCTCCTCCTGTACGACACCGGGCACATCCCCGGCGCCGTCAAGCTCGACTGGCTCACCGACCTGAACGATCCGACGGTGCGCGACTACGTCGACCGTGACGCGCTGCAGCGGTTCCTCCGCGGCATCGGCGTGAGCGCCGACACCACCATCGTCCTCTATGGCGACAAGAACAACTGGTGGGCCACCTACGCCTTCTGGGTGCTGCGGCTCTTCGGGATCGAGCGGCTCCGCATCCTCGACGGCGGGCGGGCGCGCTGGGCGGAGGAGGGGAGGCCGCTGGTGACCGAGCGTCCCCGCTATCCGGCCGGGACCATCACCGTCGGTGAGCGGAACGACGCCGCGATCCGCGCCTTTCGCGATGAGGTCGTGGGCCACGTGCGCGCAGGACGGAAGCTTGTCGACGTGCGGAGCCCCGAGGAGTACCGCGGCGAGCGGCTCCATATGCCCGATTACCCGAACGAGGGCGCCGTGCGCGGGGGGCATATCCCCGGCGCCCGCAACATCCCGTGGGGCAAGGCGGTCGACCCCGCCTCCCACACGTTCAAGTCCGCCGCCGACCTCCGCGTGCTCTACGAACAGGAGCAGGGACTCTCCGCCGAAGACGAGGTCGTCGCCTACTGCCGCATCGGCGAGCGCTCCTCCCACAGCTGGTTCGTCCTCACCTACCTGCTCGGCTATCCCCGCGTGCGGAACTACGACGGGTCGTGGACCGAGTGGGGGAACGGCGTCGGCCTGCCGATCGAGAGGCCCTGATCGGCGAGGGCTGAGCGCTCAGGGCTGAGAGTTCAGATCGAAGACTCGATGCGGATCTGGGAGGTATGCACCTTCGCAGGCCCTAAGCCCTAAGCCCTAAGCTCCGCACTCATCCGCTTCACCCGCCCCAGGATCGCCGTCAGCCCCTGCATCCGCGTCATCCCCAGCAGTTCCGAAATCCGCAGCCGGTCGAGCAGGTCGTCGGGCACCGCCGCCACCTCGGCCGGGGTGGCGCCGTCGAGCTGCCTGATGAGGAGGGAGAGGAACCCCCGCACCGTCGGCGACTCCCGCGGCACGTCGGCGTGGATCCGCACCTTGCCCTCCGGCGCCTCGACATAGAGGAAGACCGGCGTCTGGCATTCGTGCACCAACCCGACGCCCCGATCCTTGAGCGGCACCAGTTCGGCCGGCAGGTCGGGGAGCTTCCGGGAGTAATCGAGCAGCATCTCGAGCCGGGTGTCCCGGTCGGCACCCTGGAACCGGGCAATGAGCCTGTCGAGGTCGGGCATGTCCGTAAGGTAGCGAGTGGCGAGTGGCAGGTGGGGAATGCCGGGGGACGAACCGCGGGCCGGATGCGGAAGTACGCTCGCTCCCCGCAACTCACACCCCGCTCGGCACCCGCCACTCACCACCCGCCACTGCCTCACATCCGGGCACCCCTCGGGAAGACTACGTAGTGTGACCTCCGTCACTTGCTTCCCGGTGTACTCCGACTAGGCTCAGGGGCGCCTGCTTGGATGGGCGAGTCCAGCACCTGCCAGGATCCACTTGGGAGGACCGATGAAGACGCACCTGATCGTCCTTGCGGCCGGCGCGATGGTCGCCGCCGCGTGCAGCGAAGTGGGAGGGCCGGG
>DATIEF010000218.1:0-3896 GCA_035455865.1 Gemmatimonadales bacterium
CACCCCGCGGCGATCGGCAGGAGCGCGGCCCCGCCCAGGACCATGAACCCGAGCCCCATCACCGGCACCACCCGGACCGAATACGCGCCCGCGGTCACCACGCCGGTGCCATAGAGGAGGAGCCAGAGCCCCGGGAGGAGCGCCCGGTCGGCGCCGACCGCCGCGGTGAGCGCGGCGCCCGCCACGACCGCCGGCACGAAGCTGAGGAGGAACTTGCGCGCCGCCGGTGTCAACCCCGGTCCCTGGTTCGCGCGGATCTTGTGGATGGTGGCCCCGGTGCCGACGGCGGAGGCCAGGGCCGCCTCGAGGAGCCAGGTGGCCAGCCAGCGGCGCGGGTCGGACGCCCCGCCGGCGATGGCCGCCGCCCCGAACGCGGTGAGGCCCACCGCCACCAGCCCCCGGCCCGGCACGTCGGTGAACTCCGCCGCCCCCGCCATCGTGCGGCGGATGAACGACAGGTCGGCGCGGGCGCGCTCCTCGAGGGGCACGGGATCGCGGGCGGGGGCGGTGGCGCGGGGCATGGGACGATTCTAGCGAACGGTGGGAATAGCGTCAAGTACTTTGCGGCATAGAGTCTCCCCTACCCCGGCCGGCGGCTGCCCCCGGCCAGCTCGGCGCCGAGGAGCGCCGCGGCGGCATCCACGTCGAGCGGATGGGAAAAGAGCCACCCCTGCACGTAGTCGCATCCCAGCTGCTGGAGGATCGTGCGCTGGCGGGGCGTCTCCACCCCTTCGGCGATGACGGCCATCCCGAGGTTCTTGGCCAGGGTGATGATCGTCCGCACGATCTCCGGGTTCTCCCCCGGGTTCCCGAGCGCCCCGACGAACGAACGGTCGATCTTGAGCGCATCGAGCTGGAAGCGCTGCAGGTAGCTGAGCGAGGAGTACCCGGTGCCGAAGTCATCCACCTGCACCTGCACCCCCGCCTGCTTGAGCCCACGGAGCACCGCCACGCTCGACTCCGCCTGCCCCATGATCGTCCCCTCGGTGATCTCCAGCCGCAGTGCGCCGGGCGGCAGGGGCACCTCGGCCAGCACCGCGGCCACTTCCGCCACCAGCTCCGGCGTCTGGAACTGGCGGGCCGAGATGTTGACGCTCACCGAGAGCGGCCCGTAGCCCGGGTGCTGGTCGAGCCAGCCGCGGAGCGTGCGGCACGCCTCGCCCAGCACCCACTGGCCGATGCGCTGGATGAGGCCGGTCTCCTCCGCCAGCGGGATGAACTCCTCGGGCCCGAGGAAGCCGCGCTCCGGGTGCCGCCACCGGACCAGCGCCTCGAAGCCGGTCACCCGCCCGTGGGCCAGTGACACGATCGGCTGGTAGAAGAGCACCAGCTCGCCGCGGTCGAGCGCGCGCCGCAGGTCGGTCTCCAGCTGCAGCTGGGTCATCGCGTGGCTGTGCATCCCCTGGTGGAACACCCGGTGCGTCGCCTTCCCCTGCGCCTTGGCGTCGTACATCGCGGTATCGGCGTCGCGGAGGAGGTCCTCCGCCCGTTCGTGCCCCGTGGAGCTGATGGCGATCCCGATGCTCGCCGTGGTATAGACCTCCTGCCCCGCCAGCTGGAACGGCACGTCGAGCGACTCCTGGATCCGGTCCGCGATCTCCTCGGCCTCCTCGACGCTCGGCACCTCGTCGAGCAGCACCACGAACTCGTCGCCGCCCAGGCGCGCCACCGTGTCGCCGGGGCGGACGCAGTCCTCCAGCCGCCGGGCGATGGCCACGAGCAGCTGGTCGCCCCGGACGTGGCCCAGGCTGTCGTTGACCACCTTGAACCGGTCGAGGTCGAGGAAGAGCACCGCCGAGCGGCTGTCGCTCCGCCGGCCGCGCCGGATGGCGTGCCCCAGCCGGTCCATGAAGAGCGCGCGGTTCGGGAGGCCGGTGAGCGGGTCGTGGAAGGCGTCGTGGAGGAGCTGCTCCTCGACCGACTTCCGCGCCGTGATGTCGGTCTGGGAGCCGGCGAGCCGGTAGGCCCGGCCGGTGCTGTCGCGCACCGCGAGCCCGCGGGTCAGCACCCAGCGGTAGAGCCCGTCGCGGTGCCGCATCCGGTGCTCGGTCTCGAGGTGCGGGGTGTGGCCGGTCACGTGGAGGTCGATGTCCATCTTGAGCTGCTCGAGCTCGTCGGGATGGACCCGCCCGAACCACTCTTCCGGCGCGGTGCCCACCTCGTGCTCGGCGGCCCCGATCATCGCCTTCCAGCGGGGCGAGAAGTACACCCGGCCGGTGCGGAGGTTCCAGTCCCACAGCCCGTCGTTGGCGCCGCGCTCGGCCAGCGCATAGCGCTCCTCGCTCTCCCGGAGCGCCTCCTCGGAGCGCTTGCGCTGGGTGATGTCGCGCATCGTGACCACCACGCCGTCGATGGCCGGATCGGCCAGGAGGTTGTTGGCGCTGGCCTCGAAGATCCGCCACGACCCGTCGCGGTGCCGGCAGCGGAACTCCATCCGCGGCGCCGGCCCGGGGCGGTCGAGCTGGCGGTTGAACAGCGCCCGCACCTGGCCCACTTCGTCGGGGTGGACCACCCCGAACGCGTCGCGGCCCAGGAGTTCCTCCGCCTCGTAGCCGAGCACCGCCTCGATCGACCCGCTGGTGTAGCGGAGCTTCCCGTCGGTGTCGAGCACGATGATGATGTCGAGCGTGTTGGCCATCAGCGAGCGGAAGTACCGGTCGCTGGTCTTGAGCGCCTCCTCGGCCCGCACCCGCTGGGTGTTGTCGCGGTACACCGCGTAGACGCCGAGCTGGCGGCCGTCGGTCACGATCGGGCTGCCGATGATGGACACGTGCACCAGCGCCCCGTCGCGGCGGCGGCGCTGGGTGTCGAAGCGCACGGTGCGACCACCCGCCGAGTCGGAGGTCAGGAGCCGGGCCTCGGTGAGCGCGTGCGGCGCCAGGATCTCGTCGAGCGACTGGCCCCGCACCTCATCGGCGGTGTAGCCGAAGAGCCGGGTGAACTCACCGTTCACCCGTTGGATGGCGCCCGCGGCGTCGGCCAGCACCATCGGTTCCGGCGCGTTCTCGAACAGGTGCTCGAAATACGCCTTCTCGATGCGGAGCGCGGCGGCGGCGCGGCGGTGATCCTCGAACGAGCGGCCCAGGAAGCCCACGAGCGCCAGCGCCACCACACTGAGCAGGACGCCCGGCACCGGCAGCGCCACCGGGCGGGAGAGATGGTCGACGGTCAGGAGCAGCAGCAGGGCCGACAGAAGCCCGATCCGCCAGTCGCGCAAGCGCCGGAGCAGCAGCACCGACCAGGCGAAAGCGGCGGTGCGCAGGATGAGCACGACGAGGTCGACGGGCGTCACGTGGGGTGGACGGCCTCGGACGGCAGATGGGACCGGTTGTGCTCGGGGGACCTGTAAGCTACTCCCCGGCCGGCCGGTTGGGAACGAGTCGACCGGCCGGTGTCCATTGGACGGCCGGCCGTTCGTCATGATAAGTTGCGGCAGTTCGGTCGGCCGCCGCTCTCCCCCTGCGATCCGGACAACATGCCTCTCTCCCGTGCCCGCGGCCCGCGATTGGCCGTGGCGCTCATCGCGGCCCTCGGGTGCTCCCACGTCGACCCTGGCGCGCCGAGCGATCCGCCGATCACCCGTCCCTTCGACCCCGCCCCGCCCGTCCGGCTGACCCTCAATCCTGGCCAGGACCAGTGGCCGGCATTCACCGCCGATGGTCGCGGCATCTGGTACGTCTATGAGGACCTCACCCGCACCGACCACGACCAGTGCCTCGGCCTGCTCCCGGCCGCCGGCGGTACCCGCACGGTTTCCGCCTGCCAGGATGCACCGGTCGCAGCCGCGGAATCGCTCGACGTCGCTTCAAGCCCGGCGGTCCACGCCGGCCACTGGTCCTGGCCGGGATTGAGGGTCAGCCGGACGGGCGGGGCGGGGTCGAAGGGACGGGTGATCG
>DATIEF010000219.1:0-4352 GCA_035455865.1 Gemmatimonadales bacterium
CGGATGGCCGACCTCCAGCCGGTCCCGGCAAGCCAGCTCTTCCTCGAGCTCCTGCGCCGGAACAGCGACGATGCGGCGCTGGCGAAGGCGCTGGGCGTGGGGTGACGGGTCGCGGGTCGCAGGTCACGGGTCGCGGGTGACCGGTCGCTGGTCGAACCATTTGAGATGCGCACACCACACGCCACGAGCCACCCGCCACGCGCCCCCTAGTAGTACGTCTTCCCTGACCTGGCCATCTCCACGAGCGCCGGCGCGGGGGTGAAGCGCGGCCCGGCGTGGCTCGCGAGGTCGGAGAGCATCTCGACGAGCTTCGAGGCACCCCAGGTGTCGATCAACCGCAGGGGTCCGCCGCGGAAGGGCGGGAACCCGATCCCGAAGACCGACGCGAGGTCGCCGTCGCGGGGGGAGCGGACCACTCCCTCGGCGAAGGCGAGCGCCGCCTCGTTGAGCATGGCGCAGATGAGCCGGCGCTCGATGTCCTCGGCGTACTTGGACGACGGGTGCACGCCGAGCAGGTCGTAGACGGAGTCGTCGGGACCGGTCTTGTGGCCGTCGTGGTACACGTAGAAGCCCCGCCCGTTCTTCTTCCCCAGCCGCTTGTCGGCGATCATCGTCCCCACGACGCCCGACGGCTCGAGCCGCTCGCCGAACGCGGCGTGCATCACCTTCCCCGCCTTCTGCGCCACGTCGATCCCGACCTCGTCGATGAGCGCGATGGGCCCCACCGGGAAGCCGAACCGCGTCATCACCGCGTCGATCTCCTTGATCGGCGTCCCTTCCTGGAGCAGGCGGCCGGCCTCGTTGAGGTAGGGCGTGAGGATCCGGTTGACCCAGAACCCCGGCCGGTCCTGCACCACGACGACCTTCTTCCCCATCCGGCGGCCGAAGGCCACCGCCGTGGCGATGGCCTCCGGTCCGGTGCGGGCCGACGGAATGACCTCCAGGAGCGGCATCTTGTCGACGGGGGAGAAGAAGTGCATCCCGATGACCCGCTCGGGCCGCGCCGCGTCGGCGCCGATGTCGCCGATGGGGATGGTCGAGGTGTTGGTGGCAAAGATGGCGTCAGGTGCCGCCGCCTCGACCTCCTTCAGCACCTGACGCTTGACGGCCAGGTCCTCGAAGACCGCCTCGATGACGAGGTCCATGTGGCGGAACCCGCGGAAGTCCTCCGCGCCGGTGAGGAGCGCCGTGAGGCGCTGGTGCTCGGGGCGCGAGATGCGCCGCCGCTTGAGCCGCTCGTCGAGGAGTCCCGTGGCGGCCTTGAGCCCCTTCCCCACCCGCGCGAGCTCGGCGTCCTTGAGCCGCACCTCGACCGCGGCGTTGCTCACCGCCGTCCCCGCGATGGCCGCACCCATGAACCCCGAGCCGATGACGCCGAGGCGGCGGACCTCGCGCGGCCGCGCGCCGCCGGTGCCGAAGTCGTCCTTCTTGAGCGCCGTGTCGGCAAAGAAGAGGCGGACGAGGTTCCGCGAGACATCCGTGACGGCGAGCTCGCCGAACGCCTGGTGCTCGGCGGCGAATCCCGCCGCCAGGCCCTGGTCGAAGCCGGTGCGGATGACGTCGATGGCCTTGAGCGGCGCCGGGTAGTTGCCGCCGGTCTTCCGGAGGACCTGGGCCCGGGCGCCGCGGAAGACGAGCGCCCGGCCCCACTTGGTGCGGTCGAGGAACCACGCCATCGATCCCGACGGGCGCGGGGCCCGGAGCGGGATCCGGTCGGCGAGCCGCCGGGCCGCGGCCACCGCCGTGTCACGCAGGATGGCGGGATGCACGAGCTCATCGGCCATCCCCAGCTTGAACGCCTTGGCGGCCCGCTCCGACTTGCCGGCCAGGATGATGTCGAGTGCCGACCGGAGCCCGATGAGGCGTGGCAGCCGCTCGCAGCCGCCGGCGCCGGGGAGGATGCCGAGTTGGATCTCGGGGAGGCCGAGCTGGGTCTTGGGATGGTCCGAGATGATCCGCCAGGTGCACGCGAGGGAGAGCTCGAGTCCGCCGCCGAGACAGGCGCCGTGGATCGCGACGACGATGGGCTTGGGAAAGTCCTGCAGCTGCTGGACCATCTCCTGCCCGCCCCGCGAGAGCGCCGCACCCTCCTCGGCGCTCGTGAGCTTCGTGAACTCCTCGATGTCGGCGCCGGCGATGAAGTTGTCGGGCTTGCCGGAGATCAGCACGACCGCGCGCACCGCGGCGTCGGAAGCCAGGCGGGGGATGAGCTCGCCGAATTCCCGCTGCACCTGGGCGTTGAGGGTGTTGACCGGCTGGCCCGGCACGTCGAGCGTCAGTACGGCCACGCCGTCCCGGGTGTCGACGCTGAAGGCCGGCATCAGGCACGCTCCAGGATCATCGCGAAGCCCATACCGCCCTGGGCGCAGATCGAGAGCATCCCGAACTGCGCGTCGCGGCGGACCATTTCGTTTGCGAGCTGGGTCACGAGGCGGGTGCCGGTGGCGCCGAAGGGATGCCCGATGGCGATGGACCCGCCGTTCACGTTGGTGATGTCCCAGTTGACCTCGCCCGTCGGCGCCGGGAGGCCGAAGAAGTCCGCCCACTTCTTCGAGCCCCACGCCTGCACGTTGCTGAGCACCTGGGAAGCGAACGCCTCGTGGATCTCGAGGACGCCGATGTCCTTCCACGTGAGGCCGGCGCGCTTGAGCGCGAGCGGCACCGCGACCGCCGGTGCCATCAGGAGCTGCCAGCCGGGGTCGACCGCCGCGACGGCGTAGCTCCGGACGTACGCCAGCGGCCGGTAGCCGAGCGACCGTGCCTTGGCGTCCGCCATCAGGATCACCGCGGAGGCGCCGTCGGTCAGGGGCGAGGAGTTGCCGGCCGTGACGGTCCCGTAGCGGCGGTCGAACACCGGCTTGAGCGCCGAGAGCGCCTCGAGCGAGGTGTCGGTGCGGATCCCGTTGTCGGCGTGGAGGATCTCGTCCATCCCGCGGCCGCCGAACCACGGCGCGATCTCGGCCGGGAGGCGCCCGTTGGCGGTGGCCGCCGCGGCCCGCTGGTGGCTCATCAGGGCGCATTCGTCCTGGGCGCGGCGGGAGATCCCGTTCTCCTTGGCCATCTTCTCCGCCGACTGGCCCATCGTCTCGCCGGTCGACGGCTCGGCGATCGCCGGCGTGACGGGAATGAGGTCGCGCGGGCGGATCCGGGCGAAGGTCGCGAGGCGCTGGCCGAGCGTCTTGGCCTTGCTCGCGTCCATCAGGATGCGGCGCATCCCGTTCGAGTGGAGGATGGGCACGTCGGAGAGGGACTCGACGCCGCCGGCCAGGATCACGTCGGCGTTGCCCTGGACGATCTGGTCGTGCGCATCGGCCACTGCCTGGGCGGAGGAGGCGCAGGCGCGGTTGACCGAATAGGCGGGGATGGTACGGGGGAACTGCGGCAGGAGGCTCACCTCGCGCGCGACGTTCGGCGCGAGCACCGACTGGATGACCTGCCCGAAGATGACCTGGTCGACCTCGCGGCCGTCGAGCTCAGCGCGGTAGAGGAGCTCACGGGCGGCGGCACGGGCCAGCGTGGTGGCTGGGACGTCCCGGAAGACCGTGCCGCTCCGCGCGAAGGGCGTCCGAAGCCCGGCGATCAGCGCACAGCGACGGTCCGGCGGGATGGAGAGCATCGGTTTCGCCTCTTCGCCGGCACCGGGTTGCCCCGGTCGGCGGGAGCGGAGATTATTGGATTCGGTCGCTAGACTCGTCGCTGGGCCACGATGCCCGCGACGGCGCGCCATCGGTCGGTGTCGACCGGCTCGTACACTTCCCGTCCGTGGACGATCTCGAGCGGCGCCACCAGGCGGGCCAGTTCCCCCGGGTTGAGCAGGTACGCATCGGACTTGGGGCCCCAGCCGAGCTGGCGCTGTGCCACCAGGAACGTTTCCATCACCAGCAGTCCGCCCGGCGCCACCCGCGCGATCACGTCCGCCATCCGCGCCCGGTCAAGATAGTTGAACGCCAGGACCACCCCAAACGTGCCCAGCTCCGGCCACTCACCCTCGAGGTCGACCGTGCGCAGATCGATCGTCAGCCCCTGTGCCGCGGCCGCTTCGCGGGCCACGTCGATCCGGGTGGCCTCGCGGTCGACGGCCACCACCTCCGCGCCGAGGGCCGCCGCTGCGACCGCGTGGCGCCCCTCCCCGCAGGCCAGGTCCAGCACGCGGACGCCCGGACGGATCAGGTGATCGTGCCAGGTGAACCAGGTGCTGGGCCGGGGGAGGGCGGGCAGCGCGGGGGGGGACAGCCTGGGATCGCTCATCTCGCCTCGCCGGCCGACCTGGCGGCCCGGCCGTGGGAAGTGCTGGTCATCGGTGGCGGCATCGTCGGCGCCGCGATCGCGCGGGATGCGGCGATGCGCGGCTA
>DATIEF010000220.1:0-2964 GCA_035455865.1 Gemmatimonadales bacterium
TTACTCCGCGCCGAGGCGTGGTGGCCGAGTGGTTGAAGGCACCGGTCTTGAAAACCGGCAAGCCCGCAAGGGCTTCGTGAGTTCGAATCTCACCCACGCCGTGCGTGTCAGGGCGCAGGGAACGGTGAACAGGCAACAGACAACAGGCAACAGGCGACGGAAGAGCGTTGAAAGAGAAGCGGCGCGGCCCGGTTTCCCGTTGCCCGTTGTCCGTTCACCTCTTGACCGCCCGAGCAACGTTCGCTACAGTTAGCGCCACAACCGAAGCCCGTGGTCATTTGCCGCTATTGCAGCCACGTTAAACAACTGCTAAAACGCGACCGCCTGGCGGCAGTCTCACGCCGGGCATTTCGTTTTGTACCAGTTGATGGAGCGCCGATGCGCCCAGCCGTGCTGCACGCAATGGAGATGCGAATGACCGCCCGACTCTGGCCGGAGGGGGGTCCGCGCGTGCGCGCGTGACATCGGGCGATCCGTCGCTCTTCCCGCTCCCGGCCAGCTGGTGGTCGGGAGCGTTCGTTTTGAAATGCCGGGCGACGCCCTATGCCCCAAGCGCTAAGCCCTAAGCCCCTTCTGGAGCCACACATGTCCCACCTGCTCGTCCTCAAGTTCGGCGGCACCGCGCTCGGCACACCGGCGCGCCTGCGTCGGGCCGTCCGACGCCTCGCGGCGCATCGCGCCGCCGGCGCCGAGGTGGTCGCCGTGGTGAGCGCCTCGGGCCACACCACCGACCGGATCCTCCGGACGCTCGACCGGGTGCAGAGCGGGGCCGACGTCCCCGCCACCCGGGAGACCGACCGCGCCCTCGCGACCGGCGAGGAGCTCGCTGCCGCGCTCGTCGCGGCCGGGCTCACGACTATCGGCCATCCAGCTCGGAGCTTCCGGGGTGGCGAGGCGGGCCTCCGCGCCGAGGGGCCCTTCGGAGGCGCCACGCTGGTGCAGTTCGACCCGGAGCCACTCCGCCGGTGCCTGGCCGCCGGCGTGATCCCGGTGGTGGCAGGGTTCCAGGGGACCGGCGAGGATTCGGAGACGCGCACCCTCGGTCGCGGCGCATCGGACCTGACCGCGGTGTACCTGGCCGCTCGGCTCGGCGCGGCGGAGTGCCACATCATCACCGACGTCGACGGCGTCTACGATTCGGATCCGCGCCGGGCCGCCGATGCGCGGCGGCACGCGCTGCTGAGCCACGCCGCGCTCCTTTCCCTGGCCGAGGACGGGGCCGAGATCGTGCACGCGGGCGCGGCGCGGGAAGCGCTGATGTCGCGGGTGCCGCTGCAGGTCTACAGTTACACCGCCCCGCTCCGCCACCGGACGGGGACCTGGATCAGGGAGGGTGCCGCGTGATCTCGCATCGGATCGTGGGGCCGGCCGACGCGCCGGTGATCATCGCGCTGGGCGGGATCTCCGCCGGCCGGAACGTCACCCGCGCCGATGACGGCACCCCCGGCTGGTGGGAGGACTTCGTCGGCCCGGCCCGCGCCATCGACACCGACCACTTCCGGGTGCTCGGCGTCGACTGGCTCGACGCGCCGTCGCCGATCTCCACCGAGGCGCAGGCCGACGCCATCGCCGCCCTGCTCGACCACCTGGGCGTGGCGCGGCTCCACGCATTCGTGGGCTCGTCGTACGGCGGGATGGTGGGACTCGCGTTCGCGGCCCGCCACCCCTCCCGCCTCGGGCGCCTCGTGTGCGTCAGCGCCGCCCACCAGAGCCACCCGATGGCCACGGCGCTCCGCGCGCTCCAGCGGGAGGCGGTGCAGCTGGGCCTTGCCACCGGCCAGGCGGACCGGGGGATGGCGCTGGCCCGGGGGATCGCAATGACCACCTACCGGACCGTCGAGGAATTCGCCGAGCGGTTCGCGATGGAGCCGGAGCGTGGGCCGGCAGGCCCGCGCTTCCCGGTCGAAGGGTACCTGGCCGAGCACGGCCGCCGCTTCATTGAGCGGTTCACGCCGGAGCGATTCCTGAGCCTCTCCCTTTCGCTCGACCTGCATCGGGTGGATCCCGCGGCCATTTCCACTTCGGCGACGCTCGTGGCGGTGGCCGAGGATACGCTGGTGCCCTTCCAACAGATGGAGGAACTGCGCGCGCGGCTCGCCGGGCCGGCGACCCTCGACGTCATCCATTCCCGCTACGGCCACGACGCTTTCCTCAAGGAGGTCGGGCCCATCGGCCTCGTGATCAGGCGCGCGCTCGGCGCTGGGGGCGCATCGTGACCGGCGCCGCTACCCGTGCCGTCCGCGCCGGCATCGTGTCCGACCGGCACCACAACGCTGTGGTCCCGCCGATCCACCTCTCGGCCAACTACGCGTTCCCCGAGTTCGGGAGGAAGGGGGCGTACGACTATGGCCGGAGCGGCAATCCGACGCGCGACCTGCTGGCCGGCGCCATCGCCGACCTCGAGAGTGGAGCCGGCGCCGTGGTGACCGCGACCGGGATGGCCGCGGTGACGCTGGTCCTGCAACTCGTCCCCGGTGGCGGCCGGGTGGTGGCGCCCCACGACTGTTACGGCGGCACGCACCGGATCTTCTCGGCATTCGCGCGACGCGGGCTCATCGATGTGGCGTTCGTGGACCAACGGGATCTCACCGCAGTCGAGCGCGCGCTCGCCGTGCCGACCCGGCTCCTCTGGATCGAGTCGCCCAGCAACCCCCTGCTTCGACTCACCAACATCGACGCTGTCGCCCGGCTCGGCACGGCCGCCGGCGCCCTCGTGGCGGCGGACAACACCTTCCTGTCCCCGGCGCTCCAGCGGCCGCTGGAGCTCGGTGCGGACATCGTGGTCCACTCGACCACCAAGTACCTGAACGGCCACAGCGACGTGGTGGGCGGCGCCGTCGTGGCGCGGGATGCGGCGCTGCACCAGGAGCTGGCCTGGTGGGCCAACTGTCTCGGCGTGTCGGGTGCGCCGTTCGACAGCTTCCTGACCCTCCGCGGTCTCCGGACGCTGCACGTCCGGATCCG
>DATIEF010000221.1:0-3421 GCA_035455865.1 Gemmatimonadales bacterium
CAGGTGGACGTGGTCGGCGGGATCAAGCGGGAGATGTCGGTCGAGCTGCGGCCCCAGGCCCTGCAGGCCGCCGGCGTCAGCGTGGCGCAGGTGGTGCAGGCGCTCGAGGCCCAGAACCTCGCGGCGCCGGTGGGCCGGATCACGAGCGGGCTCACCGAGACCGCCATCCGGCTCGCGGGCCGCCCCCAGCGCCCGGAGGACTTCTACGACCTGGTGGTGACCCAGCGGAACGGCCAGCCGATCCGCCTCGGCCAGCTCGCCGACGTGGCGGACGGCCACGAGGAGCCGCGCACCGAGGCGCTCTTCAACGAGCACGAGGCCGTCGGGATCGACATCAAGAAGACCCGCGAGGCCAGCACCACCGACGTCTCCCGGCGGATCCACGAGGCGGTCGACGCCATCACGCCGACACTCCCGCCGGGCGTGCGCTTCAGCGTGGTGCAGGACGCCGGCGTCCGGGTGTCCAACGCCGTGCGGCACGTCGAAGAGGCGCTCGTCGAGGGCGCGCTCCTCACGGTCATCGTGGTGTTCCTCTTCCTCAACTCCTGGCGCTCGACGGTCATCACCGGCCTGGCGCTGCCGGTGAGCGTGCTGGCCAGCTTCATCGCGGTCTGGGCCTTCGGCTTCACGCTCAACACGATGTCGCTCCTCGGGCTCTCGCTCTCGATCGGCATCCTGATCGACGACGCCATCGTGGTGCGCGAGAACATCGTGCGCCACGTCGAGCTGGGGATGGACCACTACCAGGCCGCCTTCGAGGGGACCGACGAGATCGGGCTCGCCGTGGCGGCCACCACGTTCTCCATCGTGGCGGTGTTCGTCCCGGTGGCGTTCATGTACGGCATCGCGGGCCAGTGGTTCAAGCCCTTCGCCCTCACCATCGCCTGCTCGGTGCTGGTGTCGCTCTTCGTGAGCTTCTCCCTCGACCCGATGCTCTCGGCCTACTGGCCCGACCCGGAGCTCGAGGCGCACCAGAAGGGGCCCGTCACCCGCGTCCTCGAGCGCTTCAACCTCTGGTTCAACCGGCAGGCCGACCGCTACCAGGAGGTCATCGCCTGGGCGCTCGACCACCGGCTCGCGATGGTGGGGATCGCCACGGCGACCTTCGTCGTCGCCATCCTGATGATCCGCTCGGGGCACCCCGGGGGCGGCCTCGTCCCCGACAGCGACCGGAGCGAGATCAACCTCATCGTCGAGGCGCCGCCCGGCTCGAGCCTCGAGTACACCCGCCGCAAGGTGGACGAGGTGGTGACCCTCCTCCGCCGCCACCCCGAGGTGGCGTACACCTACTCGACCCTCGGCACCCAGGTGTTCCTCAAGGCGCCGGGCGTCAACCAGGCGCTGGTGTACGCGCGGCTCACCCCGCGGGCCTCCCGGAACCTCGCGCAGAAGGACCTCGGCAGCATCCTGCGCCGGGAGCTGGCCCGGCTCGGCGGCGCCGACGTCTCGGTCTTCACGAGCGGCTTCGGCGGGGCGGTCAAGCAGATCCAGCTCCAGCTCCGGGGGCCGGACATGGCCGTCCTCACCGACCTGGCGGAACGGGTGGAGGCAGAGGTCAGGAAGGTGCCCGGCGCCGTCGACGTGGGGCTTTCGGTGGAGGGGAACAAGCCCGAGCTCCAGGTGGAGCTGAACCGCGGGCTCGCCGGTGCGCTCGGGATCACGGTGGGACAGGTGGCCCTCTCGCTCCGGCCCGCCTTTGCCGGCCTCCACGCCGGCGACTGGGTCGACCCCGCCGGCGAGACGCGCGACGTCGAGGTGCGGCTGGCGCCGGGCTCGCGCGATCGGCCGTCGGACCTCGCCGCGTTGCCGCTGGTGGTGGGACGGGGCGCCAACGGCGCGCCGGTCACCGTGCCGCTCGGGCAGGTGGCCACCATCGTGCAGGGCGTCGGACCGGGACAGATCAACCACCTCGACCGGGAGAAGGTCATCAACGTCGAGGCGAACGTCGAAGGCTCGCTCAACCAGGTGATGCAGCCGATCATGGCGCGGGTCTCGAAGATCCAGCTCCCGCCGGGCTATGATCTCTCGACCGGGGGCGAGGCCCGCGACCAGAAGGACATCTACACCAGGATCTTCACCGCGCTCTTCGTGGCGGTGCTCCTGATGTACCTGATCCTGGTGGTGCAGTTCGGCTCGTTCCTCGACCCCATCGCGATCCTGGTGTCGCTGCCGCTCTCGCTCATCGGCGTGGTGCTGGCGCTCGCCATCACCGGCGACACGCTCAACATCATGAGCCTGATCGGGGTCATCCTCCTGATGGGGATCGTGGCCAAGAACGCGATCCTCCTCATCGACTTCGCCAAGTGGGCGCGGGAGAAGGGTCGCCCGCTCCGGGAGGCGCTGATCGAGGCGGGGCGCATCCGGCTCCGACCGATCCTGATGACCACGTTCGCGCTGGTGGCGGGGATGATGCCGGTGGCCATCGGCCGCGGCGAAGGGGCCGACTTCCAGGCGCCGCTGGGGCGCGCGGTCATCGGCGGCGTCATCACGTCGACGCTCCTGACGCTCCTCGTCATCCCCACCGTGTACGAGATCCTCGACAACGCCCGCGAGCGCGTCCGGGCGCTCTTCGGGCGCGGCGCGGCCGCCGGGGCCCCCGAGGCCACGGAGCGCCCGGCGCACTGACCGGCGGGGAGGTTCCCTTCACCGGGGGCACGAGGCCAGATTGGTCTCGTGCCCTTCGTGTTCCCGCTCGTCCTGCTCCTTGCCTGTCCCGACTCCGCCGCGGCGCTCCGGGCCGCGCCCGACTGCGCCATCGCCGCCGCCCGGAGCGAACTCGCCTCCGGGAGCCCCTGGCGCGCGAGCCGGCTCCTCGCCCCGGTGCTCGCCGACCCCGCCACCCGCACCCCGGAGGCGGAATGGCTCGCCGCCAGCGCCGCGGCCCGCTGGGGTGGCTGGACCCAGGTCCGCGAGGCGCTCCGCCCGGCCCGATGGCTCGATTCCCTTCACGATGGTTCGGGGCACGAACTGCTGGCCCGCGCGGCACTGGCCCTGGGCGACGATTCCGTCGCTGAATCCGAGGCGCGGCGCGCACTCCCGCTCGCCGCCGACCCGACGACTTCCGGGATCCGCCGGGTCCTCCTGGCGCGGGCACTCGACCGCCTGGGCCGGCTCGACGATGCCGGCGCCGCATACGGCGGTGCCGCGGGCGAACTCCCCGCCATCGGCGACTGGCTCCGCCTCCGCGCCGTCACTGCGCTCGCCACCGGCGCCGGCGCCGTGTCGGTCGGCCCCGGGATCGATGACTCGCTCGTCCGCGCCCACGCTCCCGGCGCACTCGCGGCCGCGCTCGAGCGCCGCCGAGCCTTTGCCCCGGCCCGCGACGCCTACCTGGCGATCGGCGACACCGTCTCCGCCCTCCGCACCGCCACCGCCATCGCAGCCGACACCGCCACCCGCCACGGCATCCTGGCGGCACTCG
>DATIEF010000222.1:0-2726 GCA_035455865.1 Gemmatimonadales bacterium
TTGTCGATGATGTCGACGTATTCCCGGATCGAGGCCACCGCCTGGGGACCCCCGTCGTTGATCCGGTGGCCGATGGCCTCGACGCACGCGCCGATCGTGGCCAGCGGGTTGTTGATCTCGTGCATCACGCCCGCGGCCAGCTGGCCCACGGCGGCCAGCTTCTCGCTCTGCATGATCCGGCTCTGCACCGTCCGCCAGTCGGTCACGTCCTCGCCGATGGTGATGACGTGGGACACGTGCCCGTCGGAGGCGCGCATCGGGATCTTGGAGATGCGGAAGTGGCGGGGCTCGCCGTCGATCTGGGTCTCGAGTTCCATCTGCTGCAGCTCGCCGGTGCGGAACGCCAGGTCGAACTCGTGCCGCAGGGTCTCGGCGTTCTGCCGGCTCAGCACGTCGAACACCGTGCGCCCCACGACCTCCTCCCGGCGGAGGCCCTGGGTGCCGAGTTCGCGCATCCGGTTCCAGAGGGTCACCCGGTAATCGCGGTCGACCACGTAGAGCCCGACGGGGAGCGAGTCGATGACCTGGCTGATGAACTGGCGCTGTTCCTCGATCTCGCGGGCCCGGAGCGCCACCTCCTGCGCCAGGTCCTTCGACAGCTCGAGCGAGGCGAGGAACGGCGCCACGATGTCGACGACGATCTCGAGGATCTCGCGCCGCTCGGGCGTGAGGTCGCCCTCGGCCTCGACCTCGAGGAGGCCGAGACGCTCGTCCTCGTGGATCAGCGGGAGCCGGACCCGGGTGGCCGCCAATGACGGGTCGTGGGCCAGCGCCTGGAGCTGCGCGCTGGTCCGCGGTGCCGGGGAGGCCGGCGGCGAGGTGATGGCCCGGAACTGGGTGGCGCTGGGGTCCCGCACCCAGAGCGTGACCACCCGGGCCGGGATGCCCCGATAGAGCAGGTCGGCCACGCCGGTGAGGGTGTCCTCCGGCGGGTGCCCGGCGCTCAGGAGCTTGGCCACCGCCCCCACGAGCGTGGGGCCGCGGATCGGCGCAACGGCGGTCTCGGTCATTTGAATCCCGTGAGCTGGATCCCGCGGATGAAATAACGCTGTGCCGCCAGGAACACCAGCACGAGCGGCAGGGCGGCCGCGACGGCGGCGGCCATCTGGTACGGCCAGTTGGAGTAATAGAACCCGTGGAAGGAGGCCACACCAACCTCCACCGTCCGGAGCTCGAGCGACCGGGTGGCGATGAGCGGCCACAGGTACGCCTTCCAGGAATCGACGAAGGCGAACAGCGCCAGCGTGACCAGCGCGGGCCGCACCGCCGGCAGCGCCACCTCCCGGAAGATGGTCCACGTCCCCGCCCCATCCAACCGCGCCGCCTCCTCCAGCTCCGCGGGGAGCTGCTGGAACGCCTGGCGCATCAGGAAGATCCCCCACACCGACACGAGCTCGGCGGAGATGAGCCCGCCCAGCGTGTCCACCCAGCCCAGCGCCTGCAGGAGCAGGAACCGCGGGATGAGCAGCACCACCGCCGGCACGAACATCACCGACAGGAGGAGCGCAAAGACACGGCGGCGCCCCGGGAACGTCATCCGGGCAAAGGCGTACCCGGCGAGCGCGCTGGTCACAAGCTGGCCCGCCACGACCGCGGCGCTGAAGAGGAGCGTGTTGAGGAAGAAGCGTCCGAAGGGGAGCGCCGTGAGTGCCGCCGGATAGTTGCGCCACTCGGGATGCGCCGGCCAGAGGACCGGATGCGTGTGGAAGACGCCGAACTCGTCGGTGAGCGAGGTCGACACCATGACCCAGAAGGGCGCGAGCGTGAGGGCCAGCAGCACCGCCGTCCCCGCGACCACGGCGGCCCGCCTAGACCAGCTCAACGCGCCTCCCGAGCCAGCGGAACTCGAGCCACGCCACGCCGCCGAGGAGGACCGCCAGCACCAGGCTCATGGCGCTCGCGGTGCCGAACCGCAGGAACTGCCACCCCTCCTGGTAGATCCGGTACACGGCGACGTCGGTGGCGTGGAGCGGCCCACCTTCGGTGAGGACCGAGACGAACGTGAACACCTGGAACGACGCGATGGTCCCGGTCACGAGCACGAAGAGGATCGTGGGCCGGAGGAGGGGGAGCGTCACGTGACGGAAGCGCTGCCAGGCGCCGGCGCCGTCGACGGTCGCGGCGTCGTGGTACACCCGCGGGATCCCCTGCAGCCCGGCCAGGAGGATCACCATCTGGTAGCCGACGTGGACCCAGACCGCCACCAGCATCAGCGCGCCGAGCGCGGTGCGCGGGTCGCCGAGCCAGTCGGGGCCGTGGACGCCCACCACCCGGAGGAGCGCGTTGAGCACCCCGAAGTCCGGATGGTAGATCCACTGCCACACCAGGGCCACCGCCACCACCGACGAGATGAACGGCAGGAAGAGCACCGCCCGGAGGACCCGGACCGGCCAGCCGCTCCGGTCGAGCAGGAGGGCGGCGCCGAGCGAGAGGACGAGCGCCACGGGCACGTAGAGCGAGTAGAGCGCGGTGACGCCGAGGGAATGCCAGAAGCCGCCATCGCCCAGCACCGCAGAGAAGTTGGCGGCGCCGACCCAGGGGCGGGTGGCTTCGACCAGCCCCCAGCGGTGGAGGCTCAGCCACAGCGTGAACGCGAGGGGGCCGAAGGAGAATACGAGCAGGTGCGAGGCCGCCGGCGCCAGGAAGCCCCACGCCGTGAGCGTGCCGCGGAAACCGGCGCGTTCCCCGACGGCGCCGGCAGCCCAGCCGCTGAACCCGACGCCGGC
>DATIEF010000223.1:0-2771 GCA_035455865.1 Gemmatimonadales bacterium
AGCCCGAGACCGCCCCACTCCAGCCACTCCAGCAGGCCCGGCAGCTCGTCCGCGCCGCCCGCGGCGACCAGCAGCCGCATCCGGCCCCTCTGGAGGGCCACCGGGAAGCCCGTCGCGGCCCCGCCCAGCCGCTCCAGCGCCGCGTGCCCCGCCTCCGCGGGCACGTCCAGGACGTCGAAGCGCACGCCCACCACCAGCCGCGGCGGAACGCCGGGCACCGTGGGCCATCCCAGGACGTTCTCGTACCAGAGGCGCGTCCGGTCGCCGTGACGCCCCTCGCCCCCCTCGCGGGCGGACGCGTCCGGCCGGCGGGGCGACGGGAGGGCGGCGGAGCGGGTACCGGCCATGCCCGGGGCAACGCACGCCGGACCATCGGGGTTACGCTGGGTGTCTGATCGTGCGCGCAGAGTGTCGAACACGGGGGCGCGCGGGGGTGCCGGAGGGCGCAAGGTTGTTCGCCCGTAGCGGAGGGAACCCGTGCACTCGGCATGGACTGTCAGTAGCAGCGGGTAAGACATCCCTAGTGGGAGGGGGCGACACGCAGGGCGGAACGGCTCCCGTTCGCCACGGGCGTACTGGCGAAGGGGGTAACTGCCTGGCCTGCGGGAACATCGTCTCGCACCATCGGGTTGGAGCAGATGTCGGCGTGAGCGGGGTCAGGAGGCCATCGACGGTGTCGGCAGTTGGAATGAGCGGTCCCCGCTTGCGGGACTAAGCTGCGGAAGGACAGGGAGGGGAAGTTCCCCCCACTGCCTGACCGCTCTGAGGAGCGATTAACGATGTTCGAGAGGTTCACCGACCGCGCGCGGCGGGTTGTCGTCCTGGCTCAGGAAGAAGCCCGGATGCTCAACCACAACTACATCGGCACCGAGCACATCCTCCTGGGCCTGATCCACGAGGGTGAGGGTGTCGCCGCCAAGGCCCTTGAGAGCCTCGGGATTTCGCTCGAGGCGGTCCGCCAGCAGGTGGAGGAGATCATCGGGCAGGGCCAGCAGGCCCCGTCGGGTCACATCCCCTTCACCCCCCGTGCCAAGAAGGTCCTGGAGCTGTCGCTCCGCGAGGCCCTTCAGCTGGGCCACAACTACATCGGCACGGAGCACATCCTGCTCGGCCTGATCCGTGAGGGCGAGGGCGTCGCCGCCCAGGTCCTGGTCAAGCTGGGCGCTGATCTGAACCGCGTGCGGCAGCAGGTGATCCAGCTGCTCTCCGGTTACCAGGGCAAGGAGACCGCCGCCGCCGGCGGTCCTGCGGAGGGCACGCCTTCCACGTCCCTGGTCCTCGACCAGTTCGGCCGGAACCTCACCCAGGCCGCTCGTGAGTCCAAGCTCGACCCGGTCATCGGGCGCGAGAAGGAGATCGAGCGGGTCATGCAGGTGCTGTCCCGCCGTACCAAGAACAACCCGGTGCTGATCGGTGAGCCCGGCGTCGGCAAGACCGCCGTCGTCGAGGGCCTCGCCCAGGCCATCGTCAAGGGCGAGGTGCCCGAGACCCTCAAGGACAAGCACCTCTACACCCTGGACCTCGGCGCCCTGGTGGCCGGCTCCCGCTACCGCGGTGACTTCGAGGAGCGCCTGAAGAAGGTGCTCAAGGAGATCCGCACCCGCGGCGACATCATCCTGTTCATCGACGAGCTGCACACGCTGGTCGGTGCGGGCGCCGCCGAGGGCGCCATCGACGCGGCGAGCATCCTCAAGCCGATGCTGGCCCGCGGCGAGCTCCAGACCATCGGTGCGACCACGCTGGACGAGTACCGCAAGCACCTGGAGAAGGACGCGGCCCTCGAGCGCCGCTTCCAGCCCATCCAGGTCGCCGAGCCGTCCCTGCCGCACACGATCGAGATCCTCAAGGGTCTGCGCGACCGGTACGAGGCCCACCACCGGGTCTCCATCACCGACGAGGCGCTGGTCCAGGCCGCCACCCTGGCCGACCGGTACATCTCGGACCGCTTCCTGCCGGACAAGGCGATCGACCTGATCGACGAGGCCGGTTCCCGGATGCGCATCCGCCGGATGACCGCTCCGCCGGACCTGCGTGAGTTCGACGAGAAGATCGCGGGCGTGCGCCGCGACAAGGAGTCCGCGATCGACTCGCAGGACTTCGAGAAGGCCGCCTCCCTGCGGGACAAGGAGAAGCAGCTCCTGGCCGCCAAGGCCAAGCGGGAGAAGGAGTGGAAGGCCGGCGACATGGACGTCGTCGCCGAGGTCGACGACGAGGAGATCGCCGAGGTGCTGGCGATCTGGACCGGCATCCCCGTCTTCAAGCTCACCGAGGAAGAGACTGCGCGCCTCCTGCGCATGGAGGAGGAGCTGACCGCCCTGAACGCCCGGTGGGAGCGCGAGCGCGGCGGCCTCAACCGGGTCGGCGAGCTCAAGAAGCGGCTCGACGAGACCCGGGCCGAGCTCGAGCGGGCCCAGCGCGATGCCGAGTGGGAAAAGGCGTCGAGGCTCCAATATCAGGAGATCCCCGCGCTCGAGCACGAGATCGCCAGCGCGGCGGCCGACGACGAGGAGGAGAAGACCGAGCCGCCGATGGTCAAGGAGGAGGTCGGCGCCGACGACATCGCCGAGGTCATCTCCTCGTGGACCGGCATCCCGGCCGGCCGGATGATGGAGGGCGAGACCGCGAAGCTGCTGCGGATAGAGGAGTCGCTCCAGGCCAACGTCATCGGTCAGCGCGAGGCGGTGGCCGCGGTGGCCGGCGCGGTCCGGCGAGCCCGGGCCGGCATCGCCGACCCCGACCGGCCGACCGGCAGCTTCCTGTTCCTCGGCCCG
>DATIEF010000224.1:0-12391 GCA_035455865.1 Gemmatimonadales bacterium
GGAGTGGTGGTGCTCGAGGCCATGAAGATGGAGAACGAGCTCCGGGCCCAGGCCGCAGGGAGGGTCTCGGCCGTCCACGTCCGCCCGGGGCAGGCGGTGGAGAAGGGGCAGGTGCTGGTGGAGTTCGCCCCGACCCTGCTCCCTTGACCCAACCCGTTGTCCCCGGCTATTTTGGAGGTCTGTCCCTAAGTCGCGACTTTTACCCGGGGTAAGCGCAGGTCATGGAGACGTTCTCCGCCAAGCCCAAGGATCTTTCGCACCGCTGGCTCCTCGTGGACGCCACGGACGTGCCGCTCGGCCGGTTGGCGAGCCGCGTGGCGCAGCTGATCCGCGGCAAGCACAAGCCGACCTTCACGCCGCACATGGACGGCGGTGATTTCGTCGTCGTGGTCAACGCGTCGAAGGTCAAGCTCACCGGGCGCAAGCTCAGCGACAAGACGGTGTTCTCCCACACCGGCTACATGGGCCACGAGAGCCATACGCCGATCCGGAACATCCTCGCCAAGCACCCGGACCGGGTCATCGAGAAGGCGGTCTTCGGGATGCTGCCGAAGAACTCGCTCGCCAAGCAGAAGCTCCGGACCAAGCTCAAGGTGTACGGCGGTGCCGAGCACCCGCACCAGGCCCAGGCCCCCGAGCCGACGTCCGTCGCCCCGACCGCGAAGAAGAAGGTGACCGCATGACCGCCAAGAGCGAATTCCGCTGGCAGGCCGTCGGCCGCCGGAAGACGAGCGTTGCCCGGGTGTACCTGACGCCCGGCACCGGCAAGTGGGACGTCAACGGCCGCACCCTCGGCGATTACTTCCCCCGTCCGTCGCTGGTGCAGCACATCCAGCAGTCGTTCACCGTCACCGACACGCTCGGCGCCTTCGACGTCAAGGCCCATGTGGACGGCGGCGGCCAGTCCGGGCAGGCCGGCGCGCTCCGCCTCGGGATCGCGCGGGCGCTCATCTCGGCCGACTCCCAGCACCGCGCCAAGCTCCGCACCGCGGGGCTCCTCACGCGCGACCCGCGCGAGGTGGAGCGGAAGAAGCCGGGCCGTCCCGGCGCCCGGAAGCGGTTCCAGTTCAGCAAGCGGTAAGCTTGCGCAGTCCGGGGGCGCGCAAGGGTGCGCCCCCATCCCGCACATCGCTGGACCTTGCGCCGGGTGTCCCGGGCCGGTACGGACCCGGGATCAGCGCAGGGGACGAAGGCGATGGACGCCGAACCCCAACGAAGGACCAGGAAGACCTGAATGGCACAGCCCCAGTTGCAGGACCTGCTCGAAGCCGGCGTCCACTTCGGACACCAGACCCGGCGGTGGAACCCGAAGATGCGGCGCTTCATCTTCGCCGAGCGTTCGGGCATCTACATCATCGACCTCCAGAAGACCCTCCGCCAGATCCAGCAGGCCCAGGAGCTGCTCAAGAGCGTCGTGCTCAAGGGCGAGGCCGTGCTGTTCGTCTGCACCAAGAAGCAGCTGAAGGGCATCGTCCAGGCCGAGGCGCAGAACAGCAACTCGTTCTACGTGACCGAGCGGTGGCTCGGCGGCACGCTGACCAACTTCCAGACGGTCAAGAAGCAGCTGCGGCGCCTGCGCGACCTCGAGCAGGGCGCGGCCGAGGGCGATTTCGAGCACTACACCAAGAAGGAACAGCTCCTCTTCGAGCGTGAGCGTGAGAAGCTCTCCCGCAACCTCGAGGGGATCAAGAACATGGCCCGGCTCCCGGGCGCCCTCTTCGTGGTCGACGCGAAGAAGGAGAAGATCGCGGTCTCCGAGGCCAACAAGCTGGGCATCCCGGTCGTGGCCATCGTGGACACCAACGCCGATCCCGACGTCATCACGGTGCCGATCCCGGGCAACGACGACGCCATCCGCGCGGTGTCGCTCGTGACCGGCGCCCTCTCCGACGTCCTCAAGGAAGCGCGCGCGCAGATGCCGCTCCGCGAGATCGTCGAGGACGGCGAGGGCGAGACCTACAGCACCGACGGCGGCACCGAGGGCGATGCCGACAGCGAGCGCCGCCGGCGCCGCCCGCGGCGGAAGCGGCGGCCGAAGCCGGAGGCCATCGCGGCCCGGCTCAAGACCGACGCGGTCGACGGGGAACCCGGCGCCGCGACGGCCGGCAGCGACGCGTAAGCGGACGGGCGTTCCGTCCGGCAGCATCCGCCGCCGCTCGTGGTCCGTTCCCGGCCGTGAGCGGCGGCTCGTCTATCCACACTGAGCGTGAGCACCATGGCGACGAAGGCGATCACCCCCAAGGATGTCAGCGAACTCCGCGCCCGCACCGGCGCGGGCATGATGGATTGCAAGAAGGCCCTCGAGGAGACCGGCGGCGACATGGACCAGGCCGCCGAGTACCTCCGGAAGAAGGGCATCGCCAAGGCCGAGAAGCGCGCCGGCCGTGACGCGATGCAGGGCCTTATCTTCCTGAACGCCGCCGAGGATGGCGACTTCGGCACGATGGTCGAGCTCAACTGCGAGACCGACTTCGTGGCCCGCACCGAGGGCTTCCAGACCCTCGGGCTCGGCCTCCTCGCCTTCGCGGCGACGGCGCCGGTCGGCGCGCACGCGGTCGGGGCCGAGGGCCCGCTCACGGCGCAGCCGTTCGAGGGGAAGACCCTGGGCGAGCGGATCAAGGAAGTGGCCGGCGTCATCGGCGAGGCCATCAGCGTCAAGCGCCTCGCCCACTTCCGCCCCCAGGGCGGGGTGGTCGGCTCCTACCTGCACCACAACCGGCAGGTGGGCGTGCTGGTCGAGCTGGATGGCGCCACCGGCGACCCCGCGCTCGCGCTCGCCAAGGACGTGGCGCTCCACATCGCCTCGGCCGACCCGATCGGGGTCTCGGCCCAGGACATCCCGAAGGAGCTGATGGACCGGGAGCGGCGCATCGCCGAGGAGCAGGTGGCCCAGGAAGGGAAGCCGGAGCAGATCCGGGCCAAGATCGTGGACGGGAAGCTCAGGAAGTTCGCCCAGGAGCGCTCGCTCCTCGACCAGCCCTTCGTCAAGGATGAGACGAAGACCGTGGCCGACCTCCTCAAGGCCGTGCCGGGGGTCCGCGTGGTCCGGTTCGCCCGCTTCCGCATCGGGGATGCCTGATGGCGCTCGCCTACCGCAGCGCGCTGCTCAAGGTGTCGGGTGAGGCCCTGGCCGGTGACAAGGGCCAGGGCCTCGATTTCCGCGTGGTCGGCGCCCTGGCCGACGCCATCAAGGACGTCCACGCCCTGGGCGTCCGGTTGGCGCTGGTGGTGGGCGGCGGCAACATCATCCGCGGCGCCACCGCCAGCCGCGAGGGGCTCGACCGCGTCTCCGCCGACTACATGGGGATGCTGGCGACGGTCATCAACGCGCTCGCGGTCCAGGACGTGCTGGAAAAGAAGGGCGTCGACACCCGGGTCATGACCGCCATCCGGATGGAGTCGCTGGCCGAGCCGTACATCCGGCGCCGGGCCCAGCGCCACCAGGAGAAGGGGCGCCTGGTGCTCTTTGCCGGCGGCACCGGGAACCCCTTCTTCTCCACCGACACCGCGGCGGTGCTCCGGGCCCTCGAAGTCGAGGCCGAGGTCATCCTCAAGGGCACCAACGTCGACGGCATCTACACCGGCGACCCGCGCAAGGACCCGAAGGCCAGGTTCATCCCGGAGCTCTCCTACCAGGATGCGATCGTGAACAACTACGAGGTGATGGACGCCAACGCGTTCGGCCTCTGCAAGTCGAACAACCTCCCGATCGTCGTCTTCAACATCAGCCAGCCCGGCGCCATCACCCGGATCCTGCAGGGTGAGCGGCTCGGCACCCTCGTCCGATGAGCACGATCCCCGAGATCACCAAGCACGCGCGCGAGGCGATGGCCAAGGCGATCGACAGCGTCAAGCGCGAGCTGACCGGCATCCGGAGCGGCAAGGCATCGCCCAGCCTCCTCGACACGGTGCGGGTCGACGCCTACGGCTCCGCCGTGCCGCTCAACCAGGTGGCGCTGGTGGCGGCGCCCGAGCCGCGGCTCCTCACGGTGCAGCCGTTCGACAAGGGGCTCGCCTCCGCGGTCGAGAAGGCCATCCGCGACTCGGGGCTCGGCCTCAACCCGGCCACCCAGGGCTCCATCATCCGGGTGCCGCTCCCCCAGCTGACGGAGGAGCGCCGCAAGGAACTGGTCAAGCTGGTGCACAAGCTCGCCGAGGAGGGCCGGGTGGCGGTGCGGCAGGCCCGCGGCGAGGCCCACGCCAAGGTCAAGAAGCTCCAGGGCCTGCCGGAGGACGACGTCAAGCGCGCCGAGAAGGAGGTCCAGAAGCTCACGGACGACGCGGTGCGCCAGGTCGACCAGCTGGTGGCGGGGAAGGAAAAGGAGTTGATGGAGGTCTGACGTGACCCACGACGACCTGCTCGACCGGCTCAAGCTCCACGGGGGCATCCCCGCCCACGTCGCCATCATCATGGACGGCAACGGGCGGTGGGCCACCGGCCGCTCGCTGCCGCGCTCGCAGGGGCACTACGCGGGGATGGGCGCGGTGCGGGAGGCGGTCGAGGGTGCGCTGGCGGCCGGGGTCGAGGTGCTCACGCTCTTCGCCTTCAGCCAGGAGAACTGGCAGCGCCCCGCCGACGAGATCGACGCGCTGATGGCGCTCCTCGAGGAGTACATCGCCAAGGAGGCGCAGGAGCTCCGGCAGGCCGGCGTCACCGTCCGGATGCTGGGCGACCTCGACCGGTTGGTCCCCTCGGCGCGCCAGGCGGTCGACCGCATCGAGCGCGACACCCAGGGCGGCGAGAAGCTGGCGCTCAACATCTGCATCTCCTACGGCAGCCGCGCCGAGCTCACGCGCGCCGCGCGGCTCCTGGCCGAGCAGGTCGCGCGGGGCGAGCTCGACCCCGCCGACATCGACGAGGCGGCGATCGCCCGCCAGCTCTACACCGCGCCGTGGCCCGACCCCGACCTCCTCATCCGCACCTCCGGCGAGATGCGGCTCTCGAACTTCCTCCTCTGGCAGCTCGCCTACGCCGAGATCCACGTGACGCCGGTGCTCTGGCCCGACTTCACCCGACGCGACCTCTTCCAGGCCATCCTCGACTATCAGCGGCGGGAGCGGCGCTTCGGTCGCGTCTCGGTCTGACGATGGCGAGCAACATGACCCGCCGGGTGGCGTTCGCCGCCGTGGCCATCCCGCTGGCGGGTGCCGTGCTCTGGTGGGGCGGCTGGCCCCTCGTCGTCCTGGTGGCGGTCGCCGGCGTCCTCGGCACCCGTGAGCTCTACGACCTGAGCCGGCGGCAGGGCGTGGTGCCCCTCGTGGGCCTCGGGCTCACCGCCGCGGCACTCCTCCCGCTGTGCGTCTTCGTCGCCATCGGGACCGCACCATCGGCCGCCGCGACCGCCATCGACGCCGCGGTGCTCGGGCTCCTCGTGCTCCTGGCCGTGGCCCTCTGGCGCCGCGCGCCTGGGGAGCACCCGCTGGCCGCGGTGGCCGTCACCTTCTTCGGCGTGCTCTACACCGGCGCGCTCCCCTGCTACCTGATCGTCATCCGGCACGGGCGCTTCGGCGTCGAGTCGTGGGGCGGCCTCGCGCTCGTGATGTTCCCGCTCGTCATCACCTGGACCTGCGACACCGCCGCGATGTTCGGCGGCAAGCTGGTCGGCGGGCCCAGGCTCGCGCCCGTCATCAGCCCGGGGAAGACCTGGGCCGGCGCGGTGGCCGGGGTGCTCGGCGCCGTCGTCGTGGCGCCGCTCTACCTGCGCTGGGCGCTCGGGCCGGCGGGGATCGTGATCTCCGCCGCCCAGGCCGCCGGCGTCGCGGCGATCCTCGCTGTCGTGGGGCAGGCCGGCGACCTCGCCGAGTCGCTCTTCAAGCGCGAGGCGGGGGTCAAGGACTCGAGCCAGCTGATCCCCGGCCATGGCGGCGTGCTCGACCGCTTCGACTCGCTCTACTTCGTCCTCCCCGCGGCGGCCTTCCTCTACCGCGCCCTCGGCGTCCTCTGATGCGCGGCGACCCGTCCCGAGCGCCGCGAGGGATCGCCCTGCTGGGCTCCACCGGCTCCATCGGCGAGAGCACCCTCAACGTCCTCCGCCGCCAGCGCGAGCACTTCCGCCTCGTGGCCCTCACTGGCGGCAGGAACCGGGAGCGGCTCGAGGCGCAGGTGGCGGAGTGGCGCCCCGCGTTCGCCGGCCTGGTCCATCCCGGTGCCGTCAACGGGCTCCCCAGCGGGCCCGAGTGCCTCATCGAGGCCGCCACCCGGCCCGATGTCGACATCGTCGTCAACGCGATCGTGGGCGCGGCTGGGCTCGACGCCACGCTGGCGGCGCTCGCGGCGGGGAAGCGGGTCGCGCTCGCCAACAAGGAGACGCTGGTCATGGCCGGGCCGCTGGTGCTCGAGGCGGCGCGGCGGGG
Source organism: Gemmatimonadales bacterium (assembly GCA_035455865.1). Taxonomy (GTDB): domain Bacteria; phylum Gemmatimonadota; class Gemmatimonadetes; order Gemmatimonadales; family GWC2-71-9; genus CAMLHU01. The sequence goes on from DATIEF010000224.1 coordinate 6,355, forward strand.
CGGCGGCGAGATCGTGCCGGTCGATTCCGAGCACAGCGCGGTGCTGCAGTGCGTCGCTGGCGCGGCACGCCCGCTCAGCCGGCTCATCCTCACCGCCTCGGGCGGCCCGCTCCGGGAATGGCCGGCGGACCGGGTGGCCACCGCGTCGGTGGAGGACGCGCTTCGGCACCCCACCTGGCGGATGGGGGCCAAGATCAGCGTCGACAGCGCGACGCTGGCCAACAAGGCGCTCGAGGTCATCGAGGCGCATTTCCTCTTCGGCCTGGGCTACGACGCGCTCGAGGTGGTGGTCCATCCCCAGAGCGTGGTGCACGCCTTCTGCGAGTTCGAGGACGGGAGCATCCTGGCGCAGCTCGGTTTCCCGTCGATGGAACTCCCCATCCTCTACGCCCTCACCCACCCGGCCCGGCTCCCCGACAGCGGCGTGCGGCGGTTCGATCCGGTCGCGGCCGGCCCCCTCACGTTCGAGCCGGTGCGCACCGACACTTTCCGGGCCTTCGCCGCCGGGGTCGCGGCGGGGCGGGCGGGGGGCACGGCGCCGGCGGTGTTCAACGCCGCCAACGAGGTGGCGGTAGCGGCCTTCCTGGCTGGCGAGATCCCCTTCGGCCGGATCGCGGAGTCGATCGAGCAGGTGCTCGAGGCCCACCCGGGCCAGCCCGCCACCGACCTCGAAGCCGTGCGCGCCGCCGACCGCTGGGCGCGCGACCTCACCCGAAAGACCCTGTCGTGAGCACTCTCCTCGGCCTGCTCGTCGTCCTCGGGATCCTGGTGTTCATCCACGAGGCGGGACACTTCGCGGCCGCCAAGTGGGCCGGCATCTGGGTACACCGCTTTTCGCTGGGCCTCGGCACTCCGATCAAGGCGCTCAGCTTCACCCGGGGCGGCACCGAGTACTGCATCTCGTGGCTCCCCCTCGGTGGCTACGTCAAGATGGCCAGCCGGGAGGAGGAGGCCACCACCAGCGCGCTCGAGGGCGGCGCCGTCACCAGCCCGGTGCCACCTGGCGGGTACTACGAGGACAAGCCGGTCTGGAAGCGGATGGTCGTCACGCTCGCCGGCGTCGGGATGAACACGCTCTTTGCCTGGTCGGCCTTCGTGTTCCTCGCGGCCAAGAACGGGAAGCAGGTCATCCCCGAGACCCGGATCGGCCGGGTCGATGCCGTGGCGCTCCCCGCCGGCGCCGAGGCGCTGGGGCGGCTCACCCCGGGCGACCGGGTCACCGCGGTCGACGGGAAGCCGGTGCATTCCTGGGACGACGTGACCAGCGGCCTCATCTCCGCGCCGGGGAGCACCGTCTCGCTCACGGTGAACGACAGCCTGAGCGTGGTGCTCCGGATCCCCCCGGCCGCGCTCGAGCGGCGGGCGGATGCCGCGAATGCCCTCGCGCCGTGGCAGCCCGCCGTCGTCGAGCTGGTGCAGCCGTCGTGGCCCGCGGCCCGCGCCGGCGTGGTCCGGGGCGACACGATCCTCGCGGTCGACGGCCGGCCCATCGTGCAATGGTACGACCTGGTGGACGTGCTCAAGGCGAGCCCGGGCCGGGAGCTCGCCGTCGAGGTGGGGCGTGCCGCCGGCAGGACCACGCTCAAGGTGACGCCGGAGGCGTTCGACACCGCCGGGAAGACGATCGGTCGCGTCGGGATCGGGCCCCATATCGACGTCGTCTCCACCCGCTACTCGCTCGCGAGCGCCGTCGGGGCTGGCACATCGGCCACCACCCAGGCCGCGCTCACGATCGTCCGCACCATCCAGGGGCTCGCCACCCGGAAGATCTCCGCCAAGAACCTGGGCGGCCCCATCATGATCGGGCAGATCGCCGCGCAGAGCGCCAAGCTCGGGCTCGACGCCTTCCTTGCCGTGCTCGGCCTGATCTCCATCAACCTCGCGATGCTCAACCTCCTGCCGATCCCCGTCCTCGACGGCGGCCAGGCGGTGTTCCTGCTCTATGAGGGGATCGTCCGCCGGCCGATGCCGGTCCGGTGGCGGGAGGCGCTGATGCTGGTGGGGATCGCACTGGTGGTGCTGCTGATGCTGCTGGCCAACTGGAACGACGTGCGGCGGATCTTTGGATGGTGAGACGTGAGACGTGACAGGGAGCAGGCGAAGCGGGAATAGGGAAAAGGGAAGAGGGGGATCCCGGTGGCATCGGAATCCCCCTCTCACGTCTTACCTCTCACCTCTTGCCTCTCACCTCTTACCTCTCACCTATCACGTCTCACCTCTCACCTCTCACGTCTCACCTCTCACGATCTCGCTCACCACGGCTTCCACCACTTCTTCGGGTTGGCGTCGGGCGCGTCGGGCTTGGGGGCATCGCTCACGGCGCGGAGGTAGGGGGTCGGCACCTGGAAGGTCTCGGTCGAGCGGTCCTTCGAGTGGATGGCGCCGAGGTCGGCGGCCAGCTCGGCGGCGGTCGGGTAGCGGTCGTCGGGGTGCTTGGCCAGGCAGCGCAGGATGATCCGCTCGAGGCGGCGGGAGAGCTCGGGGCGCCGGGTGCGGGGGGCCTCGGGGGGCTCCTCCACGTGCATCCGGGCGAGCTCGTACCAGTCGCGCGACTTGAAGGGGAGGTCGCCGGTGGCGGCGCGGTAGAGCGTGATGCCGAAGGAGTAGATGTCCGACCGCCCGTCGAGCGGGCGGCCCTGCGCCTGTTCCGGGCTGAGGTAGTGGGGGGTGCCGATCGTCATGTTGACGCCGGTGGCGGAGACGTAGCCGCTCACCGCCCGGGCAATGCCGAAGTCGGTGACGACCGCCCGGCCGTCGGCGCCGAGGAGGATGTTGTCCGGCTTGACGTCGCGGTGGACCACCCCCTGCGCGTGGGCGAAGCCGAGCGCCTCGGCCACGTCGCCGGCGATGGCGATGAGCCGGGGCTCATCGACCAGGGCGCCCTCGGAGAGGAGGGTGGCCAGGGAGGCGGGGTAGAGGTCCATCGTGAAGTAGACCCAGAGCCCCTGGCGGCCCACCTCTTCGATGTGGATGATGTTGGGGTGGACCAGGTTGGCGGCGAACTGGGATTCCTGCCGGAAGCGGAGCTCGAAGTTCTCATCGCCCGAGTACCTGGGCTTTAAGATCTTGGCGGCAAAGGACTTACCATCGTCCCGCCGGGCCTCCCATACCGACGCAAAGCCCCCCTGGCCCATCAGGCGGACCAAGGTGTGGCGACCGAGCTGGGTACCAGGGGAGGGGGAGTCCACAGGTGGCACCGGGGGTTGCCTAAGCTGTTGTGGGGTTATTACTTTTCAATGCTCCGAACGAATCGATAATCGATCAGGACCGCGCCACGGACAGGACAGACCGAGCATGACGTACGACAAGCAGGGCGTTGTCACCAAGCATCGCCGCCACGACAAAGATACCGGTTCGGCGGCCGTGCAGGTAGCGCTTCTCACCGAGCGGATCAATTCCCTCGGGGGCCACTTCGAGCAGCACCGGAAGGACCATCACGGTCGCCGGGGCCTGCTCAAGATGGTCGGGCAGCGCCGGCGCCTGCTGACCTACCTCGAGCGGACCGACCTCGCCACGTATCGGGCGTTGGTGGTCCAGCTCGGTCTCCGTCACTAACTCGCGTAGCGCGGCAGGGGCGTCCCATACGAGCACATGGGACGCCCTTCTGCCATTGATGTGCTCCGTACCCCAAAGGTCGTGAACGTGCAACGTATCGAGACAGAGTTCGCCGGACGTCCCCTCAAGATCGAGACCGGCCGCCTGGCGAAGCAGGCCGCAGGATCCGCGCTGGTGCAGTTCGGCGAGACCGTGGTCCTGGCGGCGGTGACCGTCTCCCCCAACCAGTCGTCCCTCCCGTTCTTCCCCCTGACCGTCGAGTATCGCGAGAAGACCTACGCGGCGGGCAAGATCCCCGGCGGGTTCCTCAAGCGCGAAGGCCGTCCCTCCGACAAGGAGATCCTGGCCGCGCGGGTGATCGACCGGTCGATCCGGCCGCTCTTCCCCGAGGGGTTCAAGAACGAGGTGCAGGTCTTCGTGACGGTCCTCTCCGCCGACCAGCAGAACGATGCCGACATCCTCGGCGTCACCGCGGCGTCGATCGCGCTCACCCGCTCGGTCATCCCGTGGAACGGCCCGATCGCCGGCGTGCGCGTGGGCAAGGTCGAGGGGAACTGGATCCTCAACCCCACCTTCCAGCAGCTCGAGTTCTCCAGCATCGACCTGACGGTCTGCGGCAGCGCCGACTCGATCAACATGGTCGAGGGGGGCTCGCTCGAGGTCTCCGAAGCGGAGATGCTGGAGGCGCTCAAGGTGGCGCAGAAGGGCCTCCGTGACGTGCTGGCCATCACCGAGAAGGCCACCAAGGGCAAGGTCGAGAAGCTGGCGTGGAAGAAGGACGAGGCCGATCCGGCGCTGGCCAAGCGCGTCAAGGAGCTGGCCGAGAAGGCGATCGCCCAGGCGATCAACGGCAAGGAGAAGGCCACCCGCTACGGCCAGGTCAAGAAGGTCAAGGCCGAGGTGGCCGCCAAGCTCGCCGAGGAGTTCCCGGACGCGGGCCGGATGATCGGCCACCTGCTCGAGGAGATCGAGTACACGGCGCTCCGCGCCCAGGTGCTCGACAAGGGCGAGCGGGTCGACGGCCGCGACACCGACACCATCCGCCCGATCGAGATCACCCCGGCCTTCCTGCCCCGCACCCACGGCTCGGCCATCTTCCAGCGCGGCGAGACCCAGGCGCTGGTGAGCGTGACCCTCGGCACCCAGGACGACGAGCAGCGCATCGACAGCATCGACGTGGCGGGCGAGACCACCAAGTCGTTCATGCTGCACTACAACTTCCCGCCCTACTGCACCGGCGAGGTCAAGCCGATGCGCGGCACCAGCCGCCGCGAGATCGGGCACGGGGCGCTGGCGGAGCGCGCGCTCCAGCCGCTGCTGCCGGCGTACGACCAGTTCCCCTACACGCTGCGCGTGGTGTCGGAGATCCTCGAGTCCAACGGCTCGAGCTCGATGGCCACGGTGTGCGGCGGCTCACTGGCGCTGATGGACGCGGGCGTGCCGATGCGGGCGCCGTGCGCCGGCGTCGCGATGGGGCTCATCAAGGAAGGCAAGAAGGTCGCCATCCTGACCGACATCCTGGGCGCCGAGGACCACCTGGGCGACATGGACTTCAAGGTGGCGGGCACCGAGGCGGGCATCACGTCGATCCAGATGGACATCAAGATCGAGGGGCTCGACCTCAAGGTCATCGCCGAGGCGCTGGAGAAGGCCCGCAAGGGCCGGCTCCACATCCTGGGCGAGATGAAGAAGGCCCTCCCGACGCACCGCGCCGACCTGAGCCCGCACGCGCCGCGGATCATCACGATCCAGATCAAGACCGACAAGATCGGCGACGTCATCGGGCCGAAGGGCAAGACCATCCGGGGCATCCAGGACACCACCGGCGCCAAGATCTCCATCGAGGACTCCGGGCTCGTCACCATCGCCGCGGTGGGCGGCGAGGCGGGGCAGAAGGCCCGGGAGATGGTCATGGCGCTGGTGGCGGAGCCGGAGGTCGGCAAGATCTACGAGGGGCCGGTCAAGAGCACGACGGCGTTCGGCGCGTTCATCGAGATCATGCCGGGCGTCGAGGGCCTGCTCCACATCAGCGAGCTCCAGCACGGCCGGGTCGAGAAGACCGAGGACGTCGTCAAGAAGGGCGATGTCGTCAAGGTCAAGCTGCTCGAGGTCGATGAGCGCGGCCGGATGAAGCTCTCCCGGAAGGCGCTCATCCCCAAGGAGTAGCGCCGTGGAGACCCGCCCGCTCGATCGAGGGCTCTTCCAGACGACCGCACCCAACGGCCTGACCGTCCTGACCGAGGCCATGCCGGGGGTGCGGTCGGTCGGCGTGGGGGTATGGGTGCGTTCCGCCAGCGCCCACGAGGCGCGCCCGCAGATGGGCGCCGCCCACATGCTCGAGCACCTGGTGTTCAAGGGCACCGAGCGCCGCACCGCGCGGCAGCTGGCGGTGGAGCTCGAGGCCCGGGGCGGGAGCCTCGACGCCTACACCGGGCGCGACCACACCAATTTCCAGGCCCACATCCTCGACGTGGACCTGCCA
>DATIEF010000225.1:0-9442 GCA_035455865.1 Gemmatimonadales bacterium
CTTCGCTCGGGAAGGTTCCGTGTCCAATCCAGCGCGCGGCTCGCGAAGCGCTAAGCGCTAAGCCCTAAGCGCTAAGCCCTAAGCGCTAAGCCCTAAGCGCTAAGCCCCTACCCCGCGTACTCATCCAGCTGCTCATACCCCACCAGCACTTCCCGCGGCTTGCTCCCGTCCGGCGGCCCCAGGATCCCCGCGTAGTGCAGCTGGTCGATGATGCGGGCGGCGCGGCCATACCCGATGCGGAGCTTCCGCTGCAGCAGCGACGTGCTCCCCCCCTGGTTCTGGATGCACGCCTCGGCGGCCTCACGGAAGAGCGGATCGCGCTCCTCGTCCCCGCCCTCGCCCGGCCCGCCGCCTTCGGCCTCGGCCTCGAGCTTCCGCGTCTCGGCGATGATGTCGTAATCCACCGGGCCCGCCGCGGCCGCCGCGTCGAGGGCATCCTTCCGGTGGGTGTACCAGTCCATGATCCGCTCGGTCTCCTCGGTCGAGATGTACGCGCCCTGGATCCGCATCGGCTCGTTCCGCCCCGGCGGGAGGAAGAGCATGTCACCGTTGCCGAGAAGTGCTTCCGCCCCGTTCTGGTCGAGGATCGTCCGGCTGTCCACCTTCGACGCCACCCGGAAGGCGATCCGGCTCGGGAAGTTGGCCTTGATGAGCCCGGTGATGACGTTCACCGACGGGCGCTGGGTGGCGAGGATCAGGTGGATGCCGATGGCGCGCGCCTTCTGCGCCAGCCGGGCGAGCGGCGTCTCGACCTCCCCCTGCACCGTCATCATCAGGTCGGCCAGCTCGTCGACCAGGATCACGATGAGCGGGAGCTTCCCCTCGGTGTACGTCTCCGGTTCCGGCGCCTCGGGCGCGGTGGTCTCCGCCTCGGCGCTGATGGTGCCCAGCGTCGCCTTGGGCCGGGGGATCGGCTTGAGGGGCTTCCCCTCCTCGACCTTCCGGTTGAAGTCGGCGACGTTGCGGGCGCCGTTGGTCTGGAGCAGCACGTAGCGCCGCTCCATCTCGTTCACGGCCCACTTGAGGACCGTGGCGGCGTCGTTGTTGTTGGTGACGACCTTGTGCCGGAGGTGAGGGAGCGAGTTGTACATCGAGAGCTCGACCATCTTCGGGTCCACCATCAGGAGCCGGAGGTCCTCCCGCCGCTGATAGTGGTAGATGAGGCTCGTGATGATGGCGTTGATGGCCACCGACTTGCCGGTGCCGGTGGCGCCCGCGATGAGGAGGTGCGGCATCTTGGCCAGGTCGGCCACGATGGCCCGCCCCTCGAGGTCGAGCCCCAGCGCGATCGGGAGCGTCCACCCCTCGGCGTCCCATTCGGGGCTCTCGAGGATCTGCCGCACCACGACCATCTCCGCCTTGGGGTTCGGCACCTCGACCCCGACCACGTCCTTCCCCGGCACCCGCGCCACCCGGATCGACCGCGCCTTCATCGCGAGCGCGAGGTCATCGGCGAGCTGGACCAGTCGGTTGAGCTTGACCCCCGCCTCGAGCCGGGCATAGAACTGCGTCACCACCGGCCCCGAGGTGTAGTCGGCGATGGTCGAGGGCACCTTGAAGGTGGTGAGCGCCTCCTGCAGCCGGGCCTTCAGCTCCTCGAGCTGTCCCCGCTTGGCCGCCTCCCCGCTCGACGCTGGCGCCTCGTGCAGCAGCTCGGTGGTCCAGCGGTCGTTGGGGTCGAGCGGCTCGCCCGGCACCACCGGCTTGGGCTTCGGGAGCGGCTTCCGCGTCGGCTTCTTCTTCGCCACGCTCCGGGAAGCAGCGTGCCCGTCTCCTTCTCCTTCTCCTTCTTCACGTGCGACCGGCAGCGGCCGGGGCTCGGGCACGCGCGCGACCGGCTGGAACTCGGGCTCCGCCGCGGCCCGGCGCTCGAGCCGCTGGAGCGGGTGCCAGCCGACGGTGAGGATGGTGAGCGCGGAGGTGAGCCCGAAGGCGACGAGCGCCGCGATCGGGCGGCCGAGGAGCGACGTGAGGCCGTGGGCAATGAACCCGGGGATGATCCCCACCACCCGGGCGGAGAGCACCCACTCGTGGAGCGGCGGGTCGAAGAGCGCCGGCCCCAGGTCGAGCAGGGTGCCGATGAAGAGGGGGATGAGGACCGCGAGCCCGCCCACCAGGAGGGCGGTGCGCTTCATGTCGAGGCGTTCGAACCACCCGAACCCCGCCGCGGCGACGCCCAGGCCGACGAGCGGGAACCCGATGGCGCCCGCGCCGAGGGCCTTCCAGAGGACCGTGCCGACGGTGGCGGGGAGGGCGCCGGCGCCCGGAATGGGCAGGAGGGCGATGCCGAGCGAGAGGCCCAGCACCAGCGACGCGATGGCCCCGATGCGGCGGCGGGCGTCGTCGCTCACGCGGCGCCCCGCGGGATCATCACGCCTCGGGACGCAGGAGGTGCGACTCCCGCTCGAGGAACTTGGTGTCGACCCGGCCGGCGGCGAAGTCGGGGTGCCGGATGACGCGCGCCAGGAACGGGATGGTGGTGGTCACGCCCTCGATCACGAAGCTGTCGAGCGCCTGGCGCATCCGGGCCAGTGCCTCCTCGCGATCGTTCCCGTGGGCGATGACCTTGGCCAGCAGCGAGTCGTAATACGGCGGCACGTGATACCCGGCATAGACGTGGCTGTCCACCCGGATCCCCGGCCCCCCCGGCGGATGGTACGCCGTGATGGCGCCGGGGCTCGGCTGGAAGTTCCGGTACGGGTCCTCGGCGTTGATGCGGCACTCGATGGCGTGGCCGCGGAGCCGGGTGCCCTCGCCCTTGAAGCTGATCGGCGCGCCGGCGGCCACCCGGATCTGCTCCTTGACCAGGTCGAAGCTCGTCACCATCTCGGTGACCGGGTGCTCCACCTGGATCCGGGTGTTCATCTCCATGAAATAGAACGAGCCGTCGGTGTCGAGCAGGAACTCGATCGTGCCGGCGCCGACATAGCCGATCCGGGAGGCCAGCTCGACCGCGGCCGCACCCATCCGCTCGCGGAGCGCCTCGGTGAGCGCCGGGCTCGGCGCCTCCTCGATGAGCTTCTGGTGGCGCCGCTGGACCGAACAGTCGCGCTCGCCCAGGTGGACGACGCGGCCGTGGGTGTCGCCCATGACCTGGATCTCGACGTGGCGCGGCCGCGCCAGGTACTTCTCGACGTAGACGCTGCCGTTGCCGAAGGCGGAGAGCGCCTCGTTCTGCGCCAGGGTGAACGACTGCGCGAACGCCTCGGCGTCCTGCGCCACCCGCATCCCCTTCCCGCCCCCGCCCGCCGTCGCCTTGATGATGACCGGGTAGCCGATCTCGCCCGCCACCGCGAGCGCCTCGTCGAGGTCCTGGATGGTGCCCTTCGAGCCCGGCACCGTCGGCACCCCCGCCTCCTGCGCCAGCTTCCGCGCGGTGGCCTTGTCGCCCATGGCGCGGATCTGGTCGCCCGAGGGGCCGATGAACGTGATGTTCGACGCCTTGCAGGTGTCGGAGAACTCCGGGTTCTCGGCCAGGAAGCCGTAGCCCGGATGGATGGCGTCGGCGCCGGTGATCTCGGCGGCCGCGATCAGGCTCGGGATGCGGAGGTAGGACTGGCGCCCCGGCGGCGGGCCGATGCAGACGTCGTCATCGGCGAAGCGCACGTGGAGCGACTCGCGGTCGGCCTCGGAGTACACGGCCACCGTCTCGACGCCGAGTTCCCGGCAGGCGCGGATGACGCGGAGGGCGATCTCCCCGCGATTGGCGATGAGGACTTTCTTGAACATCAGGGCGTGAGGTCCTGGGTCAGTCCGGACTTGCCGCCCGAGTCGGCGAAGGTGCGGTCCGACGCCGACCCGATCCCCGACGCCCGGAGCGCGAACTCGCTCGGGTTGCTGGCGTAGAAGAGCGCGCTCTCGTAGGAGACGTCGCCGTTGTGGTACCACCGCATCAGCGACTGGTCGAATGACTGCATCCCGTAGGAGACGCCCCCCTCGGCGATGAGGTCGGGGATGTTGAGCGCCTTGTCGAGGTCGCGGATGTTGTCGGCCACGGCAGCGGTGTTGATGAGCACCTCGCACATCGGCACCCGGCCGCTCCCGTCCTTCTTGGGCACCAGCCGCAGGCACACCACGGCAGCCAGCGCGGTCGAGAGGAGGCTCCGCACCTCCGCGTGCTCGTGCGGCGGGTAGAACGAGATGATCCGGTTGATCGTCTGGGTGGCGTCGGTGGTGTGGAGCGTCGAGAACACGAGGTGCCCGGTGTCCGCCGCCTTGAGCGCGGTGTCGAGCGTCTCCTTGTCCCGGATCTCGCCGATCAGGATGACGTCGGGGTCCTGCCGCAGCACCGACTTGAGCGCGCTCTGGAAGGAGAGCGTGTCGGTCCCCACTTCACGCTGCGAGATGTTGGCCATCTGGTCGCGGTGCAGGAACTCGATCGGGTCCTCGATCGTGATGATGTTGACCCGGTCGGTGGTGTTGATGTGGTTGATCATCGCCGCGAGCGCGGTCGACTTGCCGGAGCCGGTCACGCCGGTCACCAGCACCATCCCGCGCGGCTTGCTCGCGATCTCGTCGAGCACTTCGGGGAGCAGGAGCTCCTTGATCGTCTTGACCTCGTACGGGATGGCCCGGAAGGCGAAGGCCAGCGTGCCGCGCTGCTGGTACACGTTGGTCCGGAACCGGCCGACGCCGGGGACGCCGATGGCGAAGTCCGCCTCCTTGCGCTCGGCGAACTCCTTGACCTGCCGCGGCGTCATGATCTGTTCGGCGAGGGTCTTCAGGTCCTCCGGCTTGAGCGGCGGCATCTCGAGCGGGGTGAGCTCGCCGTTCAGCCGGATCGTCGGCGGCCGCCCGACCTTGAGGAGCAGGTCGGACCCGTTCTTCTGCACCATCTGGGTGATGGCGCCCTTGAAGTTGAATGACGGCCCCGCGGCTGCGCCCCCGGGGGCCGCCGCCGGCTTGGGCGCGGGCGCGTCAGCCATTCGGGTCCACCCGGTAGAGGACCTGGCCGAACTCGACGGGCTGGGCGTCCTCCACGCACACTTCCTTGATGACGCCGCCCACCTCGGCCTCGATCTCGTTCATGATCTTCATCGCCTCGATGATGCAGACGGTCTGCCCCGGGCTCACCCGGGTGCCGACCTTGGCGTAGGCCTCCGCGCCGGGTTCGGGCGCCTTGTAAAAGGTGCCGACCATCGGCGACTTGATCTCCTTGAGGTTGGCCGCCGGTGCCACCGGCTTCTCCGCCGCGGGTGCCGCCAGCGAGGCCGGCGGGTGCGGCGCGTGACCGGGGGCGTGGCCGGCCGGGGCCGCCATGGCCATCGGGGTCGCCGCGTGCATCATCATCCCCCCGGAGCCGAACCGGGTGATGACGACCCCGCGGCCGAACCACCCGCGCACCTCGATCGACCCGACCTCGGGCGATTCGCGCAGCAGGCGCGTCAGCCGCTCGATCTCGGAAATGTCCAAAGCCCCTCCTTGAGGGCGTATCGTCGCGTTCCCTACAGCTCGATGAGCGAAGTCCGGCCATCCGACAGGCACCGCGGACCCTCCGGCGCCAGCAGCACGTCGTCCTCCAGTCGCACACCACCCCACCCGGGAAGATAGATGCCCGGCTCGATCGTGACCACCGCGCCCTCGGGGAGCGCCGCCTCCGCGGTGGGGCTCAACCGCGGCGCCTCGTGCACTTCCAGCCCCAATCCGTGCCCCAGCGAGTGCCCGAAGGCCTCGCCGTAGCCGCGCTGGGCGATCAGGTCGCGCGCCAGCGCATCGGCCTCCCGCCCGGTCATCCCCGCGCGCACCCCCTCACGCGCCCGCCGCTGCGCCGCCTCCACCACCTCGTACACCGCCCGCTGCCGGGCGTCGGCCTTGCCCATCACCACGGTCCGCGTCAGGTCGGAACAGTACCCGTCCACCTGGGCCCCGAAGTCGATGAGGAGCCACTCCCCCGCGCCGATCGTCCGCCCGGTGCTCCGCGCGTGGGGGAGCGCCGCCCGCGGCCCCGAGGCGACGATCGTCGGGAAGGGATGCCACTCGCTCCCTCGCACCCGGAGCGCCGCCTCGAGCCGCGCCGCCACCGCCAGCTCGCTCTCCCCCACCCGCACGCCCGGCAGCACCTCGGCGAGCGCCTCCTGCGCCAACGCCGCCGCCGCAACGATGGCGGCCACCTCGCCCGGCGATTTCCGGGTGCGGAGCCGCTCGACCAGCCAGCTGGTGGGCACCAGCCGGCGCCCCTCACCGAGCCGCTCGGCGTCCCGGACCGTCGCGACGTGCGCCTCGAACCCGACCCCCTCGGCCCCACCCAGCACCCGCCGCGCGCGGTCCCAGACGTTGACCGGCTCGATGTCCACCTGCGCGACGGACCCCACCTCCTGCGGCGCCTGTGCGGCGTAGCGGAAGTCGGTGACCAGCACCGCGCCGGCCGGCCGCACCACCAGGAGGCCCGCCGATCCGGTGAACCCCGAGAGGTACCGGATGTTCGGCGGATGCTGCACCACCAGGGCCGTCAGCCCCTCCGCCTCCAGGGCCTCGAGCAGCGCCTGCTGGCGGGCTTCGCGAAGGTCAGCGCTCACGGAGGCGGTCGACCAGCGCCCGCACGGCCAGCACGTACCCCGCCGGCCCGAACCCGCAGATGAACCCGACCGCCCGGTCCGCCAGCACCGACTCGCGCCGCTCCGGCTCCCGCGCGAAGAGGTTCGACAGGTGCACCTCCACGTACGGGATGCCGACGCCGAGGAGCGCATCGCGGATGGCGAGGTTGCCGTGGGTCCACGCAGCGGCGTTCACCACCACGCCGTCGGCGCGCCCCCGCAGGGCGTGCACCTGCTCGACGAACGCCCCCTCGTGGTTCGACTGGAACCACTCCACCTCCACGCCGAGCCCCTGCGCCTCCGCACGGACGAGTGCCTCGATCTCCGACAGCGTGGCGCGGCCGTAGACCTCCGGCTCCCGCACGCCCAGCAGGTCGAGGTTGGGTCCGTTGAGGACGGCGATGCGCATCACTTCTTCAGGTTCTTCAACCAGTCCTGGAACTGGCCCAGGTCGTCGTCATCGGGTTGCGCGTGACGGATGGTCCGGGGACGCGGCGTCGCGGGCTCGCCACCGGCGCCGCCGCTCCCGCCGAAGAAGTCGTCGAACGAGCCGGCGGCGGGCGCCTCGGCGGGCGGGGCCGCCGGCTCGTCGCCGAAGATCGCGCCGAGGGAGAGGGCGTCGGCGGCCGGACGGGTGGGCGTGCCGGCCGGAGGTGCTGTGGGCTCGGCCGCCGCCATCGGCTCGACCGCCGGCGCCGGCTCAGCGGCGGGCAGCGCGGCGGCCTCCGCGACCGGAAGCGCCACGTCGGGGAGCCGCGCGGCGAGGATCGACTGCAACCAGGGACCGACGGCCACGCCGCCGGTCTCGGCGGCAAGCCACGCCGTGGCGCCGGTGGGAGCGGAGGCGCCCTCCAGTTCCAGCACCTTGCCGGCGAGCCGGCCATCGCCCGGGGAGCGCTGGAGCAGCTGGCGGTACACCGCGAGTGCCTCGGCCGTGTGCCCCTGGCTCTCGTACAGGACCGCCATCGCCTCGGTGACCACCGGCTCCGGCTCGGGGGCCCCCGGGGCGGCGGGCTCCTCGGGCTCCAGGGCGGCCTCGTACACCGGCGTGACCCCCGATATACGTCCGGAAGAACCCGCGCTCAACGTGTCGGCTGCGGACGGTTCCTGGAACTCCGATGCCGAAGCGCCGGCGGTCAGGTCGGAGGCGTCATCCGGTTGCTGGAACTCGTTGGCCGGGGCGCTCTGGAGCTCGATCTCGGCCGCGCGTTCGACCGTCTCGCCGGCGTCGAAGTGGGTCGACTCGAGCCCCTCGACGGCTCCGCTCGGCGGAGCGGCAGGCACGGTGGCCGGCATCGCAGTCTCGAAGCCTTCGATCGCAAGCCCTTCCGGCGGCGGGGCGGCGGCCGGCGGCTCCGGCTCCACCGCGGTCGTCTCCATCCCGGAGAGCCGCAGGGTCGGAATCTCGGGCACCGGTGGCGGCTCGGGCGACGGTTCTGGCGGAGTGATCTCGAGCGTCCGCGCGGCGGTGTCGAGCGACGGCTCGAAGCGGATCGAATCGCGCCGGGCGGGCGGGGGCTCGACCACGATCGGCTCGGGCTCCGGTGCCGGCTCCGGCGCCACCGGCGCCAGCGGCGCGAGATCGATCGCGGGCGGCGGTGCGACGTCGACCGGCTCCGCTGCCACCCCGGCGGCCTCGGCCAGGCCCTGGAGCTCGAGCGGCACCTCGGCCGCCGGCGCGGCGGGGACCGGCGCCCCGGCCTGCTGCTCCACCCGCGCCAGCTGGTCGCGGGCGTCGTCGCTGCCGGGATCCACCGACAGCAGCTGACGCGCCCATTTGGCGGCCGAGGCGAAGTCGCCGCGGCGTTCGGTGATGTCGGCCAGCGCCTTGAGGGCGATGACGCTCTCGCCGTCGAGCTCGGTGACCCGGGTGAAGGCGGCCTCCGCCCCGGCGTCATCCCCCTGGTCGAGGAGGCAGCGGCCGAGCACCACCCGCGCCGACACGTAGTCGGGGTGGATCATCAGCCCGGTCTGGAGCACCTCGAGGGCGCGCGCCACCTGGCCGTCCTTGCGATAGGCATCGGCCAGGGACGCGAAAAAGCGCCCCTGCGGATTCTCCTGGACGCGGCGCTCGAGCTTCTCGATCTCGCTGGTGTAGGCCATCCCGATCCGGGCTCTAAGTTGTTGTGGGGATTGGAGCAAGAGTAGCGCGGGCCGGAATGACTGTCAACGTCCGGCGCGGCCCTGCGGCTTGAGATTGAACGTTGTCACGCTTAGACTTGGGGCTCTTTTCGGCCCCTCTACCCGACCCGTGCTCCGCCTATGATGAACTACTTCCGGAAGTATGCCGCGCCCCTGATCGTGATCACCGGGCTGGCCTTCTTCATCTGGCTCGTCGTCGACCTGAGCGGGGTCACCGGCGGGGGCGGATTCGCGTCGACCACGACCGCGGGCAAGATCGACGGCATCAGCATCGACGCCCGGACCTACGAGCTCGCGGTGCAGAATGCCACCGAGCAGCAGCAGAAGCAGAGCACCACCACCCTGGGCCTCGACGACATCCAGCGGATCCGCGACCAGGTCTGGGAGCAGTACGTCGACCAGGCCATCCTGCAGCACGAATACGACAAACGGCACCTGACGGTGCAGTCATCGGAGATCGCGGCGGCCATTGAGCAGTCTCCGCCGGAGGAGGTCCAGCAGGCCCCGGACTTCCAGACCAACGGCAAGTTCGACATGGACAAGTATCACCGCTGGCTCCGCTCGCCGGGCGCGGCGCCGGTCATCGACGTGCTGCAGGACCGGTACAAGGACCAGATCCTCCAGGCCAAGCTCCTCCGCCAGGTGGTGACGGACGTCTTCGTCTCGCCGCAGGAGCTCTGGCAGCAGTACCGGGACGACCACGAGACGGTCACCATCGACCTGACGGCGATCATCGGCCGGAACGCGGTCCCCGACTCCGAGGCGAA
>DATIEF010000226.1:0-5245 GCA_035455865.1 Gemmatimonadales bacterium
ACCGTACTCGTTCTCCACCTGCACCAGCACCACCGGCCCGCCGTGGGTCACGAGCCTCGGCGTGATCACCTTCGCCAGCGCCCGGATGTAGCGCTTCTCCGCGGCAAGGAACCGCGGATCGCGCGTGCGCACCTTGAGCGACGTGTCCCTGGCCAGGTACGACGGATACCCGCCGAAGTCCCACTCGGCGCATACGTACGGCCCCGGCCGCAGGATGACCCAGAGCCCCTGCTTCTTCGCCTCGTCGATGAAGGCGCCGAGGTCCCGCTCCCCGGTGGAGAAATCGAAGTGCCCGGGACGGGTCTCGTGGAAGTTCCAGAAGACGTACGTCGTGATCGCGTTCAGCCCCATCGCCTTTGCCATCGCAAGCCGACTGGCCCAATACTCCCGCGGGATCCGCGCGTAATGAAGCTCACCGGAAAGGATCTGGAACGGCCGCCCGTCGAGCAGGAACTTGCCCCTCGCGATGGTGAACCGGTGCTTCCGGGTCGGTGGCGAGTGGTGGGTGGCGGATAGCGAGTGGGTGGCGAGTGGCGCGTGGCGGGTGGAGCCCGCCGTATCCACGGAGTGGCTGATCGCTGATAGCTGATAGCCACCCGCCAGAAGCGCCGCACCCAGCACCAGGCTCCTCACTTGCCCCTCCAGGGCTTCCACCGCGCCCCCGCCAGGAATCCGAGTCCCGCCACGAGCTGCACCGCGCCCCAGATCGTCACGATCGGGACGCCGGTCGGGCTGAGCGCCGGATCGGCGCCGTGCATAGCGCCGTACGCCAGCAGCATCGCGCCGACCAGGGCAAAGAGCCCGCCGATGGGGACACGCAGGTCGAGCATCGCCGTCACCAGAAGATGAGGTTGAGCGCCACCGTGGCGCCGAGTGCCACGGCGGCGAGCGCCGCCGGGCGCCGGTACCAGGGCGCCGACGCGTCCTGCGGGATGGGTGTCACCGAGTAGACGAGCCCCGCCAGTTCGGCTTCCGGGCGCGGTGCCGTGAAGAGGCTCACGATGATGGTCACGACGAAGCAGGTGGTCCATGCCGCAATGGCGGTCCAGAAGGTCTGCGCCAGCTCGCTCGGGAAGATGGCCATCACACCCAGGTATCCGCCCTTGACGCCGATCTCCGCGCCGACCGGGAGCGTCAGGCCGTGGTGCACCGCCGCCGCGAGGATCCCCGCCACCAGGCCGGCAAAGGCCCCGTGGCCGGTGGCGCGCTTCCAGAACATCCCCAGCATGAACGTGGCAAAGAGCGGCGCATTCACGAACGCGAACACCAGCTGCAGCACGTCCATGATGTTGTTGAACGATGCCGCCACGTACGCGGCCGCCACCGACACCAGGACGCCGAGCACCGTCGCCCAGCGCCCCACGTGGAGGTAATGCGAGTCGGGGGCGTCGGGTCGCACGTAGCTCTGGTAGATGTCATACGTGAGCACGGTGTTGAATGCCGTCACGTTCCCGGCCATCCCGCTCATGAACGAGGCCAGGAGCGCCGTGAGTCCGAGCCCCAGGAGCCCGGCAGGGAGGAGCTTGACCAGCAGCATCGGGGTCGCGAGGTCGAAGTCGGGCACCACGTGGCCGGCGGCGTCGAGGAGCGGCTGGCCGGCCGCCGTGAGCTTGTCGGGGATGAGCCCGTGCGCGCCGGTGCCGAGCGCCAGGGCGATCATCCCGGGCAGGATCACGAGGAACGGGAAGAGCATCTTGGGGAACGCGGCGATGATCGGCGTCCGCCGCGCGGCGGTCATCGACTCCGCCGCCATCGCCCGCTGGACCACGAGGAAGTCCGGGCACCAGTAGCCGAACGAGAGCACGAATCCGAGCCCCATCACCAGCCCGAACCATTCGACCCCGATGGGGTTGGCGGCGGCGCTCCCCATGTGCGCCCAGCTCCGGACGTACACGTCCGGCGCCATCCCCCGCGCCGTGGCCGCCTGCGCCAGCCGCGCGGTGAGGCCGGCCCAGCCCCCCACGCTCCGCAACCCGATCCACACCAGCGGCAGGAATCCGAAGACGATCAGGAAGAACTGCAGCACCTCGTTGTAGATGGCGCTGGTGAGCCCGCCCAGAAATGTGTATGCCAGCACGATCGCCGCAGAGGCGAGCATGCTGACGTTGAAGTCCCAGCCGAGGAGCAGGTGGAAGAGCTTGCCCATCGCGTACATCGAGATGCCGGACGAGAACACCGTCATCGCGGCGAACGACAGCGCGTTGACCGCGCGGGTCTTCTCGTCGAACCGGAGCCGCAGGTACTCCGGTACCGACCGCGCGCGCGATCCATAATAGAAGGGCATCATGAAGAGCCCGACGAAGAGCATCGCCGGGATGGCGCCCACCCAGTAGAAATGGCTGGTCACGATGCCGTACTTGGCCCCCGACGCCCCCATCCCCACCACCTCCTGCGCCCCCAGGTTGGCGGAGAGGAATGCGAGCCCGGCCACCCACGCGGGGATCGACCGCCCCGAGAGCAGGAAGTCGCCGCTGCTCCGCATCCGCCCGCGGAGCGCGGCACCGATGCCAAGCACGAAGGCGAAGTACACCGCCATCACGGCGTAGTCGATCCAATGGAGGGAGACCATGCGCTGCCGGGTCGGAAGGTGGGAGGTGGGCTCGCGTGCCGCTCGGCCGTGCTGTAGTATGTACGCTGCCGCCCCGTCGCGCGAGCCGCGCGATCCCCACTCCCCGGGACCCGATGCCGCCGCGTACGGTCGTCACCACCTGGCTTGAGCTCGCCTCGCCGGGCGACTTCCGCCCCCCTGCCGCCATTCCCCCCGACCTGACCCTCGCCGGTCCGGCGTTCCAGTCCCCCGAGCTCAACCGCTTCTTCTATACCGCCATCGGCGGCGACTGGTGCTGGACCGACCGGCTGGGCTGGAGCTACGACGACTGGTCGGAGTGGCTCTCCCGCCCCGGCCACCGGACCGTCATCCTCTCGGTCGACGGCATCCCCGCGGGGTACGCCGAGCTCTCCCAGTCAGCCGATTCCTCGGTCGAGATCGGTCACTTCGGCCTCCTGCCGCAATGGACCGGCCGCGGACTCGGCGGGGCCGCGCTGGCCCTCGTCGTCCGCCACGCCTGGGAAATGGGCGCCACGCGGATCGTCCTCAACACCTGCTCGCTCGACCACCCGCACGCGCTCGAGAACTATCGCGCCCGGGGGTTCAAGGTGATCCGCACCGCCGAATCGATGCGGGAGGTCCCCGATACGCCTCCCGGGCCCTGGCCCGGCGCACGCTGAGCCCGCACCCCCGCCGCCCGCCCCGCTAACTTCCGCTCCATGCCGCCATCCGCATCCCGCGTGCTGCCGTTCGCCGTCATCGCGGCCATCGGCGCCGCTGCGCCGCTTGCCGCCCAGCTCCCCCGATTCCATCCGCCGAAGGAGCCGGCCTGGTACCAGGGCATCGAGTCCCAGACCCTCTACTTCGTCCGCGGCTCCGACACCACCCGGATGACCGGTACCGCGCCGCGTGTCGCCCGGCTCACGTGGGTCCCCGGACGCCACGGCGACGCGCTCGTGGTGGCGACCACCGCACTCGACGTCCACCGCACCGTCACCACCGACACGCTCCGCCTCGACGCGCGCGGCAACGTGGTGGCCATCGCCGCCGACAGCGCCTCCACCCGCGACCGGTACGCCCTCTTCCTCCGGCTCCCGGTGCCCCCCGGCCCGCTCGACTCCGGCGCCACCTGGGGCGATACCCTCGCCCCCGGTTGGCCCACACCGGGCGCCCGTTCCCTCTCCGCCCGCATCACCGGGTACCACGTCGAAGGCACCACCGACACGCTCGGCGCGGTCACCACGGTGGTGCAGGTGGATGCCATCGCCCGCTACCGCCAGTCGGGGTGGTTCGACTCGACCACCGGGCGCTCCTTCCAGGTCGACGCGACCGGACCGCTCCACGAGACCTGGTGGCTCGACCCGAAGCAGGGGGAGCTCCTCGCGCGCCGCCGGCAGTTCGAACTCGAGGGAGTGGGCTTGATCCCGGGCGATTCGGGTGTCGACTCGATCCCCGTGGGCGTGAGCGCGGATGACGCCTGGGGGCGGATCCCCGCCGAACGCGCACAAGTCCTTTCGCGGCCCTTGCCGGGAATCGACAGTTCGTGGACCGTCACCAGCGCGCCGGTCCTGCTGCACACCGTCGGCGTGATGGGGCAGGCGATCGAGTCGGGCCTCGCGCGGAATGATGGGTCGGTCGGCACGGCGCTCGCCGAGACCGCCGCGGCCAGGCCGGTGCAGTACCAGGCGCTCTGGACCTCACCGGGCGCCGCGGATACGACCTCTCTGGTGTCAGTCCGGAATGACACGGTCCTCGCGACCGGCACGACATCGGGGCGCTGGCCCGTCCCGCCGATGCCGTGGGCCATCGCCGATGAAGGGATGGAGGAACAGCTCGTACCCGCGCTTCGCACCCTGGCCGATTCCCAGGTGGCGAAGCTTCCGACCTTCCGGCCCTATGCCGGGCGCTGGGACACCCTGAAGGCGCGCGCGGTATACCTGACCGGCGGCGCCAGGCTCTTCCTGCTCTCGAACGGTGGCCCCGACACGCGGATCGCGATCCTGGTCGATTCGACCGGCGGTCTCCTCACCGTCGAGAAGGCCACGGACCCGCCGACCCGTCGCCTGCCGCCCGCAGGCACCCCACGCCGGGCCCGCCTCGACCAGCTGATGGCCTTCCTCGGCGCGTCGGACTGAGCCGGCGGAGATCCGCACCATCCTGCAAACTTCCGGTTATCGCCCTCGACCGGCCCCGCCTCATCTTGGGCGATGGACTCGGCTGCCGCATTCCTGCTCCCGCACTACCGCCAGGCTCTCGCCGAGGCGCTGGCGACCCACGAGCAGGTCGGATGCCCGCCCTGCCGCGACGTGCCGCCGGAACTCTGGGCCCGGACCGGCGAAGCTGCCGGCTGGCTCGACCCCGCCGACGCGATCCGGATCCGGAGGCTGGCGGAGAAAGTGCGGTTCTTCGAGGGGAGATGTGAGCGGGGAACGGTGAACGGTGAACGGTCAACGGGGAACGGGGAACGAGCAAGAGAGAGCGGGGAGCGGTGAACGGTGAACGGTCAACGGTGATCGGCGAACGGGGAACGAGCAAGAGAGAGTGGGGAACGGTGAACGGTGATCGGCGAACGGGGAACGAGCAAGAGAGAGCGGGGAGCGGTGAACGGTGAACGGTGAACGGGGAACGAGCAGAGGAGAAGGGAGAGCGGACGTCCGGTGCAACGTCATCCCCTCTTCCCTTCTCCTCCTCCTTCTC
>DATIEF010000227.1:0-5648 GCA_035455865.1 Gemmatimonadales bacterium
CTGGTAGCACTCGAGCATCGTGAATTCGGGATTGTGGCTCCGGTCCATCCCCTCGTTCCGGAAGTCGTGCCCGATCTCATACACCCGCTCGAGGCCGCCCACGATCAGCCGCTTGAGGTAGAGCTCGTCGGCGATCCGCAGGTAGAGCGGCATGTCGAGCGCATTGTGGTGCGTGGTGAACGGCCGGGCGGAGGCGCCGCCGTACAGGGGTTGCAGCACCGGCGTCTCGACCTCCAGGAACCCGCGCTCGTCGAGCGCGCGCCGCAGGTAGGTGATGGCACGGGCGCGGACGCGGAAGACCTCCCGCACTTCCGGATGCACCGCCAGGTCGGCGTAGCGCTGCCGGTAACGCACTTCGGGGTCGGTGAGGCCGCCGAACGTGCCGCCCTCCTCCCCCTCCTTCCGCTTGCCGAGCGGGAGCGGCCGCAGCGACTTGGCCAGCATCTCCAGGCGGTCGACGCGGACCGACACCTCTCCCGCGCGGGTGCGGAAGAGCCGGCCGCGGGCGCCGACGTGGTCGCCCAGGTCCAGGAGCTTGACGAGCTCGTACCCCGCGCCGAGGCCGTCCTGGCGACAGTAGAGCTGGATGCGGCCGGTGGCGTCCTCGAGATGGCCGAAGGCGGTCTTCCCCTGCGCCCGGAGCGACACCAGCCGCCCCGCCACGGACACCTCGGGACCGTCCTCGCCCATCTCGTCCCGATAGAGGGCCAGGGCCGCCGCGGCGGTGTGGGTCCGCTCATAGCCATAGGCGAAGGCCGGGATCCCGAGCCCGGCCAGGGCGGCCAGGTTCTTCCGCCGGGCCTCCTCGACGAACGATCGGTCGTCGCTGCTCACGCGGCCGCCCCGCCGAAGCGCTTGAGGTACGCCTCCATGAACGGGTCGATGTCCCCGTCCATCACCCGCTGCACATCGCTCACCTTGAGCTCGGTCCGGTGGTCGTTGACCATCGTATAGGGCTGGAAGACGTAGCTGCGGATCTGGTTGCCCCAGGAGTTGTCGGTCTTGGTGGCCTCCACCAGCGCCTTGGCGGCCTGCTGCTCCTCGAGCTTCTGCTGGTAGATGGCGGCCCGGAGCATCTTCATGGCCGTCGCCTTGTTCTTGCCCTGGCTCCGCTCCTGCTGGCACGACACGACCAGCCCGGTCGGGATGTGCGTCAGGCGCACGGCCGAGCTCGTCTTGTTGACGTGCTGGCCGCCGGCGCCGGACGCGCGGAAGACGTCCATCTTGATGTCCTCGTCGCGCAGGTCGACCTCGATGGTGTCGTCGACGTCGGGATAGACGAACACCGAGGCGAACGACGTGTGGCGGCGGGCCTGCGAGTCGAAGGGTGAGATCCGGACGAGGCGATGGACGCCCTTCTCCGCCTTGAGGAAGCCGTAGGCGTACTGTCCCTTGACCTCGAGCGTCACCGACTTGATCCCGGCCTCTTCCCCCGCCAGCAGGTCGAGGATGGTGACCTGGTACCCGCGCCGCTCGGCCCAGCGGGTGTACATCCGCATCAGCATCTCGGCCCAGTCCTGGCTCTCGGTGCCACCGGCGCCGGGATGGATCGTGAGCAGCGCGTCGCCGCCGTCATCGGGGCCCTGGAGCATCGCCTGCACTTCGAACGCTTCGAGCGCCTGCTCGATGGCGCCGGCCTCGTTCACCAGCTCGGTGGTGAGGGCCTCGTCGGGCTCGGCCCGCAGGAGCTCCGCCATCCCCTGCGCAGATTCCACGCGCTCGGTCAGCTCCGTGTGCCGCCCGCTCCACCCCCGGAGCTGCTTGAGCTCCTGCACGACGCCGCGGGCCCGCTGCTGGTCGTTCCAGAACCCGGGATCGGCCTGGCGGGCCTCAAGCTCCGCCAGGCGGCGTGCCTTGCCGGGCACGTCAAAGGAACCTCCCGAGGTCGGCGAGGCGGCTGTGCAGGGCGTCGAGGCGATCATCCAGCGCTGACATTGGCATCCAGGTCGAGGTGACAGGTGGAATATACCCGGCGGCAGCCCGGCTTCGGGAGCGTGCCCGGAAACAACGCGGGACCCCGGAGCGCGCTCCGGGATCCCGTGGGGCCGCGGGCCGGGCCCCTCAGAAGATCTTCTGGCCGCCGGCGAGGATCTCGTTCAGGGCGTCGTTGAAGAACGTCGTGGACTCGGCCATCTCCTTGCCGACCTGCTCCACGAACTCCTCCCAGCTCTTCTTGATCTCCTCCCCGAAGGACTCCTTGAGCGTCCCGTTCTTGAGCGCCTCATCGCGCCGGGCGGTGCCGTAGACCACCAGGTCCGAGATCAGCGCGCGGGCCAGGCGCCGCGCCTTCTGCGACGGATCCTGGGACATGAACGGGTTCATCGTCCGGCCGGCAGCGGGCACGGACGGCGCAGCGGCCCGAGGCGCGGCCGGCGCGGGGGCCGGTGCAGGCGCGGGCTTCGGCGGGACCACCGTGGGCGCGGCAGCCGGACGCGGCGGCGGTGCTGCGATCGACGGCCGGGCGGCGGGTGGCACCGGTGCGGCCGGGGCCGGCATCGCCGGCGGGGCGAACATCCCCGACGGCCGGAGCCCCGTCGGGATGGCCGGACGGCCGCCGGCCGGCGCCGCGACGCTCGGCCGCGGAGGCGCCGCCATCGGCGGAGGCATCGGCGCGGGTGCCGGGGCCGGCGGTGGCGGACTGACCGGGCGTGCCACCGGCGGCGCCGGGACCGGCTCGGGAGGACGGATCGCGGCGGGCGCCGGCGCCGGGCCCGTGCCGTTGGCCGCGACCGGGAAGACGGCAGCGCAGACGCCGCAGCGCGCGCTCACGCCGGTGGCCGGGACCTTGGCCGGGTCGACGCGATAGACGGTGGCACAGGTCGGGCAAGCGACGTTCATTCAGCGTCCCTCGGTGCTCAGCGATGGCGAAGCGGGATCGCGCTCGGGCACGTCCGCAGCGTGGCGGCGGTCGACCACGAAGACCGATCCCGGCAGGGTCTTCGCATAGCTCTTCATTTCCGTTGCCAACTCGCTCAGCTGGGCGGGGTGGCTGAAGCTGCGATTGCGGTTGGTGACGATCCCGACCGACAGCGTCATCAGCGGCACCCGGTGCAGCTGTCCCCGGCGGTCCTTGCCGAAGAAGTACCCGGCCCGCCGGTCCTGGTCGTTGTACTGCAGCGGGACCAGGGTGTCGAAGACCTCGAGGATCTCCGCACAGACCGGCGACGTGAGCGCGTTGGGCACGATGAAGATGAAGTCGTCGCCCCCGATGTGCCCGACGAAGCCCTGCGGGCCCGCCATCCCCTTCACCACGTCGTGCAGGATGCGCGACACGATGAGGATGATGCGGTCGCCATCGTAGTAGCTGTAGCGGTCGTTGAATTCCTTGAAGTGGTCGAGGTCGGCGTAGCAGACCGCGAATTCCCCGCCGGCATTGAGCTGCCGGCGGATGGCACGCTCGATCTCGGTGGTGCCCGGCAGCCGGGTCGACGGATGCACGGCGACATCGCGCACGGTGCGGACGACCATCGCGTCGAGGCGCGAGCGCTGCTCCAGCGGCTCGAGGAGCGGGGTCAGCACCTCGTCCGCGCCGGCGGCGAACCACGCGGCGATCTCGAGCGTGTCATGCTGCGGCGCCAGGACGGCCACCGGGACGATCGCGGTGTACGGATCGCTCTTGAGCCGCTCGACGAGTGCCGCGCCGGTCACCGCGCCGTCCCTGCCGTCGACCATCACGTAGGACAGCGGGCCGCGCAGGAGGATCGTCACGACCTCGTCGGGCGTCGGGACCAGGATGACCGGCGCGCCCAGCGCGGCCCCCCACTCGGTCAGGACCGCGGGGACCGGTGCACCGCCCGGCGAATGGTAGAGAATCGACGGGCGATTCCGCACCCGCTGGCCCCTTGTAAGAGACGTATCCGCAAAAACTTAGGACGTGCCCGGCGGGAAGTCAAACGGAGGCGGACCTGGCGTTCAGAGCGGCTTGGCCTCGTCGATCAAGAGGATCGGGATCCCATCGTCGATCCGGTAGACCAGCCGGCAGGCGTGACAGACCAGCGATTCCGGGTCGCGGCGGTACTCGAGGGCACCCCGGCACTTGGGGCAGGCCAGGATCTCCAGCAGGTCTTCGGGGAGGCTCACGTTTACTCCGGGCTGGGCGGCGGGAAACCGAATCGGGCGAGGAGCTCCGCGGAGCGCCTCCATTTGGGGAGCACCTTGACCCAGGTGTCGAGGTAGACCTTCCGGCCGAGGAGCTCCTCGATCCGCCCGCGGGCGTGGGCGCCGATCGCCTTGAGCATCCGGCCCTGCCGGCCGATCACGATCCCCTTCTGGGACTCGGTCTCGACGAAGAGGGACGCCCGAATGTACACCGGATCGCGTTCCTCGCGGAACTCCTCGACCTCGGCCGTGACGGCGTATGGCAGCTCCTCCTCGAGCAGGGTGAACGCCGCCTCGCGGAGGTACTCGGTCACGAAGAAGCGGACCGGCTGGGTGCCGACTTCGTCGTCGGGGAATTCGAACGGGCCCGTGGGCACGAGCGGGGTGATCCGGGCCAGGAGGGTGTCGATGGAGGCCGGGTCCTCGACGCTCACCGGGATGCCGGACGCGGCCAGCGCCGAGCGCACCGCGGGCGCCACGAGGTCCGCCTTGGTGTAGACCGTGAGGACGGGGGCGCGCGGCGGGCGCGGGAGCCCGGCCAGCGTGGCGAACGCGGGCGCGGGTGCATCGGCGGCGGGGTGCAGGTGGAGCACGACGTCGACCCGGGCGACCGATGCGAGCGCCGCTTGGCGCATGCGCTCGTGGAGGAGGTACTCGGGCTCGAGGAGCCCCGGCAGGTCGTGGAAGACGAACTGGACCTCGCCCTCGGTCCGGAGGCCCGTGACCGGCAGGCGGGTGGCCTGGGCCTTGGGCGAGACGATGGCGAGGTGGCCGCCGACCAGGGCGTTGAGGAGCGAGGACTTGCCGACGTTGGGCCGGCCCGCAAGGGCGATGTGGCCGCACTGGGTCATGGTGGAAGATACCCCGGGGGTGGCGGGGCCGGGAAAAGCGAAGCCCCGTCATCCAGGGGATGGCGGGGCTTCACAGAGGAGCTGACGACGGCCTACTCTCCCACGACCTCGCGATCGTAGTACCATCGGCGCTGCAGGGCTTAACGGCCGTGTTCGGTATGGGAACGGGTGTGGCCCCTGCGCGCTAGTCGTCAGCGATACGTGCACCGTCGGCCGAGGCCGACGGCGAACAATCGCAGAGATGGATGAGCGGTGATGTCGGAAAAAAGTGGAAGAGATCAAACTTCACGGGCGATTAGTACCGCTCGACTCAAGGGCTCGCGCCCCGTGCATCTGCGGCCTATCAACCTGGTAGTCTCCCAGGGCCCTTCAGGGACCTTAAGGTCCAGGAGCGTTCATCTTGGGACGGGTTTCCCACTTAGATGCATTCAGCGGTTATCCCTGCGCGACATCGCTACCGGGCGCTGCCCCTGGCGGGACAGCCCGTACACGAGCGGTCGCTTCGACTCGGTCCTCTCGTACTAGAGTCGACATCCCTCAACACTCCCACGCCCACGACGGATACAGACCGAACTGTCTCACGACGTTCTGAACCCAGCTCATGTGCCACTTTAACCGGCGAACAGCCGGACCCTTGGGACCTTCTCCAGCCCCAGGATGTGACAAGCCGACATCGAGGTGCCAAACCGCGCCGTCGAT
>DATIEF010000228.1:0-8241 GCA_035455865.1 Gemmatimonadales bacterium
AGTCGGCCACGTTCATCTGGCAGCCGTAGGTCTCGATGTAGACGCGCGGGGTCATCGGCCCAAAGATAGCGGCGTGCCGCCGGGGCGCCGGTTCAGCGGGCCCCGGGCGCGGCCTGGAAGTACGGCCGCACGGTGACGCCGATGGTGAGGAGCCAGGCCCGCTCGCTGAAGCCGCCGGCCTCGCTCCGCCAGACCCGCTCGAGCGCGGCGTCGAAGCCGCCCAGACCCTTGGCGAAGAGCTTGCCGGTCCCGACCGAGAGCGCCCATTCACTGGGCTTGTCGCCGGCGGTGAAGGGGAACGGCAGGTCGGTGTAGCGCACGCCCACCCGGATCGGGAGGTCGTAGGGCCGCGACGGGTCGCGCAGGAGCTCGGCGCCGGCGGAGAGGTCCCACACGTTCCTGCTCCCGGTGCCGCCCTGCAGGAGCAGGTCGCTGTTGGCGCCCGACCAGGTCCGGTAGATGCCCTGCCCGGTGACGGTGAGCGCGCTCGTCGGCCGGTACCGGAGCGCCGCGCCGAAGGTGTACGGCAGGTCCACCGGGTACTTGGCGGGGAGCGAATCGCGCTGGATGCTGACGTTGCCGTCGGAGCGCACGACGGCGGCGAAGTCGAGCTTCGGTCCGATCCGGCCCACGGCGCCCAGGT
Organism: Gemmatimonadales bacterium; assembly: GCA_035455865.1. Classification (GTDB taxonomy): domain Bacteria; phylum Gemmatimonadota; class Gemmatimonadetes; order Gemmatimonadales; family GWC2-71-9; genus CAMLHU01. Next base: position 644 of record DATIEF010000228.1, read on the forward strand.
CCACCCCGAAGCCGGCGTACGACAGCTCGGTCTTCTCGGACGCGGTGGCGTAGGTGGTGGTGTCGGTGAAGTGGCGGACCAGCGACGCCCGGTCGGTGCCGGTGAGCGCGTGGAGCGACCCGCCCAGGTCGAGGTCGGGAGTGGCGCGCCACGAAAGCGCCAGCCGGAGGTCGCTGATGCCGCCGCGGCCGGTGAGGGTGTCGTGGACCACTTCCGGCGCGCCGCGGAGCGTCACCGTGTCCACGAACGCCTGGGAAAAGTCGCGCGTGGTGTAGGAGGCGGCCGAGATGCCGATCGCGAAGCGGGAGTTCGGGATGGGGCCGGCGGCGGCGATCATCGGGAAGCGCATCCCGCGGACCGACCCGGCACCGGCGGGCGATTCCACCGTGCGCCACTCCGGCAGCGTGGTGATGCCGGCGGTGAGGGTGCGCAGCGTGCCGAGCACCGCGGGGTTCATCCCCGACTCCGCGTCGAAGAGCGACGAGCTCCCGCCGAGGCCGCGGGCGTGCGCGGAATACGGCGAGTTCGGGAACCCGAGCCCGCGGATGCCGAAGGTCGAGGCCTGGGCGAGCAGTGGCGTGGCGCTGCCGAGCAATGCGCCGATCAGGAGGAGGCGGCGCACTCAGGGCTTCTCGAAATTGAAGGGGACCTGGTAGGTGATGCGGAGCCGGGGCGCGCCTCCGCCCGAGCGGGTGGACCGGAACCGCGGCAGGGCGAAGCTCGCGCCCTCAGGGTACAAGCTGACCATGAACGCCGATGGCACCGCGGGTGAGGCCGTCTGCCAGACGCGGACCTGGTTCACGACCTCGAGCCCGACCGTATCGATCGATCCCGCGAAGAGCTGGGTGGAGCTCGTCAGCGAGAATCGGGGCGACTTGGCGCCGAAGTCGGCGAGGATGCCGGTCGCGACCACGGCCGTCGAATCGCCCCGCAGGCCGCCCAGCGTGTCGTTGGGCACCAGCTGGAGGGTGGCCCGCACGAGGATGACCGAATCCTTGAGATAGGCCGGGAACGGGAAGCGCACCAGCGCGCGGCTCCCGTCCTGCCCGCCCACCACGAGGAGGTTGGGATCGGGCGCGTAGGTCGAACGCTCGACGAACTTGGTGTACTCGGGCGCGCGGACGATCGACTGGTGCTTGGTCGTCGTATCGGTGTCGCCGGCCACGGTCACGTAGGAGGTCATGACCGGCACCGCCGAGCCGCTGCCGATGCCGCCGAGCCGGGCCCCGGTATGGGCCGTGGCGCGGACCCGGAAGCCGAGCGCCAGGCGCCCGCTGTCCGCCGGCGGGATGGCGATCTTGGCCAGGGTGGAGTCGGCGTACAGCAGCCGCACCGTCTGCGACCGGAGCGTATCGCTGATCGCCACGCTGTCGAGGAGTGCCGCGGGCGTGAGGAGGGAGTCGATGGCGCCGAACGACTGCCCCGAGTCGGTCGTGGCCGGCAGCCGGTAGATGTAGAGGTAGAGCCCGTGGACCGTGGTGTCGTGGGCCAGCACCGTCAGCGCGAGCGCCACCGAATCCAGCGTGAAGGCGCGTGCGGTGTCCTTGACGCTCACCGAGTCAGGGCGCGGGAGCATCCGGAGGTACGCGCGGTCGTCCACCCCGCCCAGGCTGTCCGACACGAGGACGCCGCCCAGGCTCGAGCCCGAGATGATGTAGCCGCTGAAGCTCGTGTCGCTGCCGGGAAGCGCTACGAGCACCGTGTCACGGAGCACCGGACGCCCGCCGGGACAGGCCTGCGGGCACTGGGCCGGTGCCGTGAGCTGCTCCTGGCACGCCGTGGCCAGCGCCCCCGCCAGCAGCAGTGCCGCCAGTGCCCACGGCGCCCGGACCCGCACCATCCGCTCCAGTCGTTGGTTCATCGTTCGAGGTAACCCTTGTCAAAGGTCGCGGGGAGCAGCTCCGACAGCCGCCACCGCCGCGTGCTCGTGGGGCCCACGGCCTCCACCTCGAGGCCGGGCCCGAACTCGGCCAGGAATTGCCGGCAGGCCCCGCAGGGCGCCGCCGGCGGCTCGGAATCGGTCACTACCACCACCCGGCGGAAGGCCCGCGCCCCCGCCGCCACCGCGGCCATCACCGCGCCCCGTTCGGCGCAGATGGTCAGGCCGTAGGACGCGTTCTCGACGTTGCAGCCGCCGAAGATGCGTCCGTCCTCCGCCTCGATCGCCGCGCCCACCCGGTAGTTCGAGTACGGCGCATGCGCCCGGGCCTGCGCCACCCGTGCGGCGGCGAGCACGCCGTCTTCGCTCATCGCCACACCTCGCGCAGGAAGGAGGTGCCGGCCGCCAGGGGCCGGGCGCCGAGGAACTCCGCGACGGTCTGGCCCAGGTCGGCGAACGTGCGGCGCTCCCCCAGGGACACCGGCCGCACCCGCGGACCATACGCCAGGACCGGGACCACCTCACGGGCGTGGTCGGTCGAGGGCGTGGTGGGGTCGTTCCCGTGGTCGGCGGTAAAGATAACGAGGTCATCCTCCCGCACCCGGCCGAGGAGCGCCGGGAGGGCCCGGTCGAGCTCGTGGAGCCCGCCCACGAACCCCTGCACGTCGTTCCGATGCCCCCAGGTCTGGTCGAACTCGATCACGTTGACGAACAGGAACCCGGCATCCATCGTGGCCAGCGCCTCACCGATCAGGCGGTACGCATCGGCGTTGGTGGGCGTGTGGACACTGGTGATGCCCCGCCCCGCGAAGAGGTCATCCACCTTCCCCACCCCGACCCGCGGGATCCCACGCTCGGCCAGGTGGTCGAGGAGGGTCGGCGCGGGCGGCAGCAGGCTCAGGTCCTTCCGGTGCGCCGTGCGCTTCCAGGCACCGGGCCCGCCGATGAACGGCCGCGCGATGACGCGGGACACGGCGTCGGGGCCGTCCAGCATCCGGCGCGCGGTGGCGCAGGCCTCGTACAATTCCGCGAGCGGCACCCGCTCCTCGTGGGCCGCCACCTGGAAGACGCTGTCGGCGGAGGTGTAGACGATCCAGGCCCCGGTGCGGAGGTGCTCCTCGCCGTAGCGATCGAGCATCGCGGTGCCTGACCCGGCCACGTTGCCGATCACCGCGCGCCCGGTGCGGCGGGAGAACTCCTCCAGCACCGCCGGCGGGAAGCCCGAGGGATAGGTGGGGAACGGCCGCTCCAGGATGACGCCGCACAGCTCCCAGTGCCCGGTGGTGCTGTCCTTCCCGGCACTCACCGGTTGCGCCTTGCCCCACGCGGCCTGCGGATGTGCCGCGGCCGGCACCCCCTCGAGCGGGGCGATGTTGCCGAGGCCGAATGCGGCGAGGTTCGGGAGCGCGGCGCCGCCGACCGCCCGCAGGGTGTTGCCGAGGGTATCGCTCCCCGCATCGCCGTAGCGCTCGGTGTCGTGGGCGGGGCCGATCCCCAGGCCGTCGAGGACGATGATCGCGGCGCGCCGGCTCACTGCTTCATCTCGGTCTGCACGAAGCGGAACCGGAGCGCGGTGAGCGCCTGGGACAGCAGCTGGCGTTCCTGGTCGTCGAGGTGGCCGGCGGTCTTGGCCTCGAGCATCGCGAGCGTGTCGATGAGCGCGCGGGCGGCATCGCGCGGCGAGGTGCCGGCCGGGAGCCCGGGCAGCGTGCCGTCGAGCGCCTGCCCCGCCTGCGTGGCGATGCCCAGCACGAGCGACGCGAAGTGCTGGTCCATCAGGCGTACCTGCGGACGACCCGGGGACTCATGGCCGTGAGCACCTCGTAGGAGATGGTGCCCAGCGCTTCAGCGTGGGCGTCGAGCGAGATCGCGCCGCCGAACACCGTGGCCACGTCGCCGAGCCGGGCGGCGCCCCGCGCAACGGCGACCATCGTGAAGTCCATCGTGATCCGCCCCACCACCGGCACGACCTCGCCGTTGAGTTCCACCCGCGCACGCCCGGTGCCGCTGCGGAGCAGGCCGTCGCCGTAGCCGATGGCGAGGGTCGCGATGGTGGTCGGCGCCGTGGCCCGCCACGTGGCCCGGTAGCTCACCGATTCCCCGGCGGCGACCTCCCGGACCGCCACCACCCGGCTCCGGAGCGTGGCCACCGGCCGCGGCGCCGGCGCCCAGGGCCCGACGCTCCCACCATAAAGGAAGATCCCGGGCCGGACGAGATCGCCCACGTAGCCCGCGCCCCGCAGCGCTGCTGCGCTGTTCGCCGCGTGGACCAGCGGCGGCCGGCGCGGGAGGGCGCCGATGACGCCTTCGAACCTCTGCCACTGCAACCCGGTGGCCTCGACGTCGGCGTCGGCCGAATGGAAATGCGTGGCGATCCCCTCCCATCCCGTCGCGCCGCGAAGGCGGTCGGCCACCGCTGAGCGCAGGGCGCCATCATTCCACTGGAACCCGACACGCCCCATGCCAGTATCGACGCCGAGGTGGAATGGCGCTGCACTGGCGGCAAGCCAGGCGTCGAGCGCGGGGAGGTCGCAGATGAGCGGCCGGAGCTCGAGGGAACGGTGGCGCTCCAGCTGGTCCGGCGCGAACGGCGTGAAGACGATGATCGGACGGGTCACGCGGGCGGCGCGGAGCGCTGCCGCCTCATCCAGCGTGGCGACACCGAAGCCCCAGGGATCGACCACGTCCAGGGTACGGGCGACCTCGACGGCGCCGAGCCCGTAGGCGTCGGCTTTGATCATCGGCAGGAGCGGCACCCGGGCCGAAGCGGCCACGGCGCGCGCGTTGGCGATCAGCGCTGAACGGTCGATGTCGACCCAGACGCGCTCGGGCGTGGAGACGATTGACGTAGTCACGATCCGGGCGGTATGATAACCGACGCCGGAGGCTAAATGCAAGAGAATTCAGCGCTTGGACGCGCCCTCGACCTGGTGAGAGACCTGCGGGCACGCTGCCCGTGGGACCGGGTCCAGACCCGCAGCACGCTCCGCCCCTACCTGCTCGAGGAGGTGCTGGAACTCGACGAAGCCCTCGCCTCCGGTGACGCCGACCGGATCCGCGAGGAGGTCGGTGACCTCCTGCTCCACCTCGCCTGGCAGTTCGTCCTGGCGGAGGAGTCCCGCGAATTCACCCCCGACGACACCGCCGACCGGCTCATCGCCAAGATGCGCCGGCGGCATCCCCACCTCTTCGACCTCGGCCCCCGCGAATCGTGGGAGACGCTCAAGCGCCGCGAGACCGCGCGCGGCGTGCTCGACGGCCTCCCCGCCACCCTGCCCTCGCTCCAGATGGCCTATCGGCTGCAGCAGAAGGCGGCGTCGGTCGGCTTCGACTGGCCCGACACCGTGGGCCCCGCGGCCAAGGTGCGGGAAGAGCTGGCGGAGGTGGAGGAGGAACTCGAACGGGTGATGGGAGACGAAGGACGGGCTCCCGCGGGCGCGGACGGCGGGGTCGAGCGCGATGCCGGCGACCCGCTGGCGGAGGAGATCGGCGACCTTCTCTTCGCCGTGGTGAACCTGGCGCGAAAGGCGCGGGTCCAGCCCACCGTGGCGCTCGACCGGGCCAATCGCAAGTTCCGGCGACGGTTCACGGCCATCGAAGCATTGGCCGCGAGCCGCGGCGTCGACGTCTCGACCGCGGGCCTGGAAGTGCTGGATGGGATGTGGGAGGAGGCGAAGCGAAGTGAGAAGTGAGAAGTGAGAAGTGAGAAGTGAGAAGTTCCGAGGGTCGCCTGGCGGCCCACAATGCGCAAGGGGGCACGCGATAGATCGGCGCCCCCTCTTCCCTCTTACCTCTTACCTCTCACCTCTCACGTCCTCACGGGTACAGCCGATGGATCTGCCGCGGGAACGCGATGCTCTCGCGGATGTGGGGGTTGCCGCAGATCCACGCCACGGTGCGCTCGAGGCCGAGCCCGAAGCCGGAGTGCACGAAGGTGCCGTACTTCCGGAGGTCGAGGTACCAGCCGTAGGCCGCCGGATCGAGCCCCTGGGCCGTGATCCGCGCGAGGAGCCGGTCGTAATCGTCCTCGCGCTGGGAGCCGCCGATGATCTCGCCGTATCCCTCGGGGGCCAGGCAGTCATCGCAGAGCACGGTCCGCGGGTCGTCGGGGTTCTCCTTCATATAGAAGGCCTTGATGGCCTTCGGGTAGTTGAAGACGAACACCGGGCGGTCGAACTGCTTCGTGAGGAGCGTCTCGTCGTCGCCGCCGAAGTCGCTGCCCCAGGTGATGTCGGAGCCGAGGGCGTTGAGCTGGGCGACGGCGTCGGTGTACGAGATGCGGTGGAAGGGCGCCGTGACCCGCTCGAGCGGGGCGGTGTCCCGTTCGAGCTCCTTGAGCGGCTCCCGCGCCCGGTCGAGCGCGCGGGCCACGATGTAGGAGACGAACTCCTCCTGCAGGCGCATGTTGGCGGCGGAATCGTTCCACGCCACCTCCGGCTCCACCATCCAGAACTCGGTCAGGTGCCGCCGGGTCTTCGACTTCTCGGCGCGGAACGTGGGGCCGAAGCAGTAGATCTTGCCGAGCGCCGCCGCCGCCGCCTCGCCGTAGAGCTGCCCCGTCTGGGCCAGGTACGCCTTGCCCAGGTCGAAGTAGTCGGTGGCAAAGAGCTCCCCGGCCTGCTCCCCGATCGAGCCGGTGAGGATCGGGGTGTCCACCAGGACGAAACCGCGCTCGTAGAAGAAGTCGCGGATGGCCTGCACCACCTCGTTCCGGACCCGGGCGATGGCCACCTGGCGCCGGCTCCGGAGCCAGAGATGTCTATGTTCGAAGAGGAAACTCGTCCCATGCTCTTTAGGCGAGATGGGAAAGTCGACGCTCGGCCCGATGATGGCCAGGTCCGTGGCCGAGAGCTCGAACCCGCCGGGCGAGCGGGGCTCCGCCCGGACCGTCCCCGTCACCGCCAGGGAGGTCTCCTGGGTCAGCCGCTGGAAGGCGTCCCACACCGCGTCGGACACCTCCTTCCGGCTGAAGACCGCCTGCAGGTAGCCGGTGCCGTCGCGCAGGACGAGGAACGCGATCTTCCCGCTGGACCGCGTGGTCATGGCCCAGCCACGGACGGTCACGGACTCGCCGACGTGGCCGCCGAGCTCGGAGATGGTCACTGCCGCCATCAAAGGATCCGTGGAATGGGACGAGGACTGCGACGAGCGTGGAGTGTAGCCGTGGGCGCGGGACTGGTCAACGCGGCCTGTGCGTACGTCCGGCCGATCCCGGACGCGCCGCTTGCGGCCGATTCCGCGCATACGGCGCCGCTCCAACAGCGCTGGCTGGCCCGGGTCAACCAGGGCTTCCTGGGCCCGATGCTTCTCCGGGGCGACACGCTGATCGGCACCGGGTACGATCGCCGGCTCATCGCCATCGACCTCGGTCGTGGCAAGAAGGCCTGGGACAATCGCCTGAACGGCGCCGCGTCGGCGGGATTGGCCGGCCCGGGGGACACGATCTATGCCGCCAGCGACCGCCCCGACGGCTCCGTGGAAGCGTTCCATCGCGCCAATGGCTACGACATCTGGCGCCGCCGCCACACGGGCCGGATCGCCCTGCCGCTGCTGCTCACCGACTCGCTCATCGTCGCTGCGCCCCGGACCGGGAACGTGATCGCCCTCGACCGCGCGCACGGTGAGCGCCGGTGGGTCCACCCGATGGCGCCCGCCGCGGAAGCCCCGGTGGCGGGCCGGCCCGGCGAGATCGTGGTGGCCACCGGAGACACGCTCTACC
>DATIEF010000229.1:0-3126 GCA_035455865.1 Gemmatimonadales bacterium
GGCGGCCCCAGTCGGCGAGGGCCGCCTCCCACCCGGAGTCCTCGGTGACGAGGAGGGCGCGGGCCATCTCGGCCTGGTCGCGCAGCACCGACCCGGAATCGACCTCGAGGCGGACCGCCTGCTCGAGTGCCGTGACCGCAAAGTCGAGCACCATCGAGGCATCGGGAACGCCGGCGTGCCCGCGGGCGTGCCAGTCGCGGGCGTCCATCAGGTAGAAGCGGCCGAGCGCGAGCCACGCCCGCCCGTCATCGGGGGCGGTGGCGAGGTAGCGGCCGAGGTACTGGGTGGCGGCGGCGCGTTCGCCGGTGCGGTCCATCTCGACCGCGCGGGGTGCCACGTAGGGATCGATGGCACCCTGCGCCAGGAGCGGCGAGGTGAGCGCGCAGGCCAGGCCTCCCGCCAGCGCGAGGACGCGGCGACGGGCACGGAGCGTGGACTGCGGTGAGGGTGTCATCGGAACCCTTCTATTCTAGCCCCGGCCCCGCCGGGCGGCCACCCCCGGCCACCGGTCAGAGGGGGATGCACCCGTGCTTCTTCGGCGGGTTGCGGTCCCGCTTGGTGGCGAGCGCCCGGAGCCCCTCGATCAGGCGGGGGCGGGTGTCGCGCGGGTCGATCACGTCGTCCACGTAGCCGCGGGCGGCGGCCTGGTACGGCGTCGCGAATTTCGCGGTGTAGTCGTCCGCCAGCTTCTGCGCCTCGGCGGCCGCGTCCTTGGCCTTGGCGATCTTGTCCTTGAAGAGGATCTCGACGGCACCCTTGGGCCCCATCACCGCGATCTCGGCGGTGGGCCAGGCGAGGTTCAGGTCGCCGCGGATGTGCTTCGAGCTCATCACGTCGTAGGCCCCGCCATAGGCCTTCCGGGTGATGACCGTGAGCTTGGGCACCGTGGCCTCGCAGTACGCATACAGCAGCTTGGCGCCGTGCCGGATGATCCCGCCGTGCTCCTGGGCCACCCCGGGGAGGAACCCCGGCACGTCCTCGAAGGTGACGAGCGGGATGTTGAAGGCATCACAGAACCGGATGAACCGGGCGCCCTTGACCGAGGCGTTGATGTCGAGGACGCCGGCCAGGACGGCGGGCTGGTTGGCCACGACGCCGACCGGCCGCCCGCCCAGCCGGGCAAAGCCGCAGAGGATGTTGCCGGCGAACTCGCCGTGGATCTCGAAGAACCGTCCCTCGTCCACCACCCGCCGGATGACGTCGTGCATGTCGTAGGGCTTGGCGGCGCTGTCGGGGATGACGTCGAGCAGGGCCTCGTCGCGCCGGTCGACCGGGTCGGTGGTGGAGTGCACCGGCGGCTCGTCGACGTTGTTGGACGGGAGGTAGGTCAGGAGCTCGCGAATGGCGAGGAGGCACTCGGGCTCGGAATCGTGCACCAGGTGGGCCACGCCGCTCGTGCCACCGTGGATGTCGGCGCCGCCCAGCTGGTCGAACGACACGTCCTCGTGGGTGACGGTCTTCACCACGTTGGGGCCGGTGACGAACATGTAGCTCACGCCGCGGACCATCGCCACGAAGTCGGTGATGGCCGGGGAGTACACCGCCCCGCCGGCGCAGGGGCCGAGGATGGCCGAGATCTGGGGGACGACGCCGGAGGCGAGGGTGTTGCGGAGGAAGATGTCGGCGTAGCCGCCGAGGGAGACGACGCCTTCCTGGATCCGGGCGCCGCCCGAGTCGTTGAGGCCGATGACCGGGGCGCCGTTCTGCACCGCCTGGTCCATCACCTTGCAGATCTTCTGCGCGTGGGTCTCCGAGAGGGAACCGCCGAAGACCGTGAAGTCCTGGGAGAAGACGTACACCAGGCGGCCGTCGATGCGGCCGTGGCCGGTGACGACGCCGTCGCCCAGGTACTGCTGCTCGGCCAGGCCGAAGTCGGTGGCGCGGTGGGTCACGAAGCGGTCGGTCTCGACGAACGAACCCGGGTCGAGGAGCAGGTCGAGCCGCTCGCGCGCGGTGAGCTTCCCCTTCTTGTGCTGCTGCGCGATGCGCTCCGCCCCCCCGCCCTGCTCGGCCTGGGCCTGGCGGGCGTGGAGCTGGTCGAGGAGTTCACGGGGTGTGGGCATGGAGGGGAATATGCTCGCGGGCGATGGGCGCGGGAAGCTTCGCACGCCGTGGGACCACGGAGGGCGCGGAGGACACGGAGAGGCACGGAGGGAGTGTTGTGGCCGACCGGGAAGGCTCCGCGTCACGATCGCGACTTGGCACAGTGGGACCACGGAGCACACGGAGGGCACGGAGAGGCACGGAGGGCGTGTGGTGGTCGACCGGGAAGATCCCCTCGGGCCGATCGGGTCACAGCAGAACACGTCGGAGGCCGCTCTTCAGCACCTCGACGTTGAAATTGATGATCAGGCCGGTCGACAAGCCGGTGACCTTGAGGTAGGTCAACATCTGGCTTTGGTGCACCGGGTTGAGCCTTTCGACCGACTTCAGTTCGACGATCAATCGCTCCTCGACCAGGAGATCGATCCGATACGCGGCCTCGACGTGCCTTCCACGGTAGGTGACCCCGACCGGGACCTCCATCCGGCACTCCATGCCCCGGGCCGTCAGCTCCCAGAACAGGCACTGCCGGTACGCTGACTCGAGCAGCCCCGGGCCCAGGATCTTGTGCACCGAGATCGCCGCGCCGATCACCCGATCGGAGATGTCGTGCGTCAGAGTCGCGAACAGTGCCATGCCTCAGCGTAACGCTCGGCCGACACACCCGCACCATCGAAAATGCACGGCGCGGCGCCCGGAAACGCGTTCGCTCCGCCAGGGCCCGACACCGTCTCACGGCGTGCATGACCCAGGCCCTGGATCCCACCCCGCCAAATCGCGATCGTGACGCGGAGCCCTCCCGGCCGACCACATCAAGCCCTCCGTGCCTCTCCGTGTCCTCCGCGCACTCCGTGGTCCCACGCTCGGGACGGACCCACGCTGGGCACGGTCCCACCAGAACGACAAAGCCCCGATCCAGGGGACCGGGGCTTCGTCGTCTGCGTCGGCGGACCGGCGGGGATCACTCCCCTTCGGTGGCCTTGAAGTCGATCTTGACGGGCGGGACGATCGGCTCGTCGGGGTAGCTCAGCACCGCCAGCACGATGCGGTGATGGATCGGGTCGACCTCGAGGACCTTGAGCT
>DATIEF010000230.1:0-2065 GCA_035455865.1 Gemmatimonadales bacterium
CCGGCGTACTCGGGAGTGAACCGGTCGCCGTCCACCTCGAGCAGCGCGCTGGGCGCGGCGCCAGCGGCTCCGCGTTCGCGGAAGCGCCGCAAGTACAAGGGCAGGCCTTCGTCACCTGGGCTCGAGGGTTGAGGCGACTGCTTGAGCCCTCGTCGTTCGTTATATCGGGCGAGATAATGCGGCGGGTCCGTGCGGTCCGTACGGCGGAACGTCGTCATGAGTGCCCCCTATGAATGCACCGTGAAGAAGCGCTCGTTGACCTGGCCCGCGTAGTAGAACATGGCCCGGCCCATCTCTTCCTCGGTCCAGGTGATCGGCTCGAAGTCCGGGTCGACCCAGTAGCCGCCGGTGAACACCTCGTTCCTGTTCCCCACCGGGTCGAAGAAGTAGACGGTGTAGCCGCGGGTCACGCCGTGCCTGGTCGGGGCGACGTCGATGGTGACGCCGTTGAAGGCCAGCAGGTCGGCGGCCTCGCGGACCGCGTTCCAGTCGTCGAGCCAGAAGGCGAAGTGGTGCAGCGCGCCGTTCGGCCCGGTGACGATGGCGATGTCGTGCGGGGTGTGGCTTCGCTCCAGCCAGGTGGCGAGCTGGTGGCCGTCGTTGGCCACGATCTGCTCGGTGAGCCGGAACTCGAGCACGTCACGGAAGAAGGCCGTAGCTCCGTCGACGTCCTCGGCCATGATGAAAATATGGTCCAAACGGGGTGGCGCGATGCCCACCAGACCCGCCGGGCGCGGCGGCGGGTTCGTCAGGGGCAGCATGTTGCCGACCTTTTCCATCCCGTGGACCAGCTCGGTCAGGTGGCCCGAGGGCGCCTCGAACCTGATGGCCTCGCCCCAGCCTGGTCCTAGCTCGCCTCGCGCGTGGCGCTTGACGGCGATGCCGGTCTTCTCGATGCGCTCGGTGTAGTAGTCGAGGTCTTCTCGCCCGGCCACCTTGAACGACATGTGGTCGAGGCCGTAGGTCGGTGCCTGGCGGAGGACCACGGAGTGGTGCTCGTGCTCGTCCCAGCACTTGAGGAACACCCGGCCCTCGTCGTGAGCGGTTTCCACCAGGCCGACGACCTCGGTGTAGTAGGCGGTGCAGAGCTCCAGGTCGGGAACCCGGACCTCGACGTGCTGCAGGCGCAGGATGCGGTCGCTCATCGGTCCTCCTCAGGTGTGGAAGCTCAGGAACCGCTGGCTGACGACGTTCTCGTAGTAGAAGAGCCCGCGACCGAACTGGTCCTCGGTCCAGGTGATGACGGGGAAGTCCGGGTCGGCGCGGTACCCGCCGGTGAACACCTCGTTCCTGATGCCGAGCGGGTCGAAGAAGTAGATGGTGTTGCCGCGGGTAACCCCGTGCCTGGTCGGGCCCTGGTCGATCTGCACGCCGTTGAAGGCGAGGATGTCGGCCGCCTTGCGGACCTGGTCCCAGTCGTCGAGCCAGAAGGCGAAGTGGTGCAGCGCGCCGTTCGGCCCGTTGACGATGGCGATGTCGTGCGGGGAATGGCTGCGTTCCAGCCACACGCCCATCTGGTGTCCGTTGGCGTCGAGGACCTGCTCGGTCATGCGGAAGCCGAGGACCTTGGTGAAGAAGCTCGCGGCCTCGGCGACCTCCTCGGCGTTGATCAGCATGTGGTCGAGCCGGGGCGGCGCGATGCCGGGCAGGTCGGGCGGCGGGACCGGGGACGGGTTCAGCTTGCCGAGGATGTTGCCGGTCTTGTGGAGGTCGTACACGAGCTCCATGGTCTGGCCGGAGGGGATGCCGAACCGGATCGACTCGCCCTGGCCCACGGCTTCGCCCTGGCTGATCCGCTGGACCTGGCAGCCGTATCTCTGGACTGCTGTCTCGAGCTCGGCGAGGTCGTCTTCTTCTTCTACGCGGAAGGAGAACAGGTCAAGGCCGGTGCGCGGGTCGTAGCGGAGCCGGACCGAGTGGTGGTCCTCCTCGTCCCAGCACTTGAGGTAGACGGTGTCCTCGCCTTCGTTACCGCGCCCGGCCAGCTGGAGGCCGAGGACTTCGGTGTAGTAGGCGGTGGACAGCTCGAGGTCGGGGGTTCGGACGTCGACGTGGGCGAGGCGGA
>DATIEF010000231.1:0-4062 GCA_035455865.1 Gemmatimonadales bacterium
CTCCCGGGGATCCTCCCCGACCCCCGCGACAACTCCTGCTTCCCCAAGGCGGCGCGGGCGGCGGGTATGGACTACGACGCCCTGATCCAGGCCGTGGCGGACATCGCCTGGCGGCGGATCAGCGGCCGGTCCCTCCTCTCCGAGGTGGCGCGATGAAGGGTGCGATCCTGTACGACCCCGGCGGCAAGCACTGGGACAAGAAGGACGTGGCCCAGGTGGCGGAGAACGCCGAGGAGATCCAGGCCAACCTCAAGGCGCGTGGGATCCAGGTGTCGCTCATCCCGATCCACCTCGGCGACTTCAGCTGGATCGCCAAGGCGCGCCGGGTGGACGTGATCTTCAACCTCTGCGAAGGGCTCGACGGGCACTCGAAGTACGAGGACTATGTGGTCGGCACCCTGGAGCTGATGGGGGTGCCCTACACCGGGTGCCGTCCCTGGCCGGTGACCGTCTGCCACCGCAAGCACATCGCCAACACCCTGATGCAGGCCGCCGGGGTGCCGATCCCGAAGTTCTGGCTGGCGCAGGGGAACAAGCTGCCGAGCGAGTTCCCGCTCCCGGCCATCGTGAAGCCGGCGGCGGAGGACGCGAGCCTGGGGATCGACAGCGGGGCGGTCTGCACCTCCAAGAAGGGGCTCAAGAAGCGCCTGGCCGAGCAGCTCGAGCAGTGGGACGAGGTGCTGGTGCAGGAGTACGTGGCGGGGCGCGAGTTCAACGTCGGTTTCGTGGGGCACCAGGCGCTCCCGCTCTCGGAGATCTGCTTCGACGGGATGCCGGAGGGGAGCTGGCCGGTGCTCACCTACTCGGCCAAGTGGGACGAGGGGAGTGCTGAGGATCTGGGGTCGGTGCCGGTGTGCCCGGCGGACCTCCCGGTGGACGTGGCCCGGCGGATCGTGGCCGCGGCCCGGCAGGCGTGGGAGCTGCTCGCGGGGGGCGAGGGGTATGGCAGGGTGGACATGCGGCTCGACGCGCGGGGGCAGCCGTGGGTGCTGGAGGTGAACCCCAACCCTGACCTGTCGGACAATGCCGGGCTCTCGCGGATGGCCCGGGCCAACGGGTGGGAGTACGGCGAGCTGCTGCAGAAGATCGTGGACGAGGCGCTGGCGCGGGTGGCGCGGAAGTCGGCCGCCAACGACCTGGCCCAGGCGGTCAATCAGTGAGCCGTACGCTCACCGCGCCGGTGCTCCGCGCGCTCCGCCCCGGGGACCGGGACGCGATCGAGCGGATGACGCGGGACGTGGGCGTGTTCAAGGCGCACGAGGTGCCGGTGGCGCTCGAGGTGTTCGATGCCTCGCTCCGGGCCGGCCAGACGGACTATGAGACCCAGGGGGCCGAGCTCGATGGGCGGCTGGCCGGGTGGATCTGCTGGGGGCGGACCCCCTGCACCGAGGGGACCTGGGACCTCTACTGGCTGGCCGTCGACCCCGCGGTGCATGGCGCGGGGGTGGGCACGGCGCTGGTGGAGGAGATGGAGCGGCGGCTCGCGGGCCGCGCGCGCCTGATCGTAGTGGAGACCGGCGGGCGGTCGGAGTACGACCCGACCCGCGCCTTCTACCTGGCCCGCGGCTACCACGTGGCCGCCACGATCCCCGATTTCTACGCCCCGGGCGATGCCCAGGTCGTGTTCGTCAAGATGCTCACTTCACCGTCCCGCGCGTAAGGGAGACGTTCGTTATGCCGTCCACCTGGCAGGAAGTCCTCAAGGAGCGCTCGATCCACTCGCTGGAACAGCTGGCGGAGCGGTTCGGCGCCGAGAACTTCCCCGAGCTCGACCGGCTGAAGCTGGCAGCGGAGAACTTCGAGTTCCGCATCTCGCCGGCGATGATCGACCTGATCAAGGAGCCGAACGACCCGATCTGGCGGCAGTACATCCCGTCAGTGCAGGAGCTCGACGTGAAGGACGGGATCGTCGACTCGCTCAACGAGGACGCCGACAGCCCGGTGCCGAACATCACGCACCGCTATCCCGACCGCGCGCTGTTCCTGGTGTCCCCGGTGTGCGCCACCTACTGCCGCTTCTGCACCCGGCGGCGCAAGGTGGGCGACCCCGAGAAGATCCCGATGAGCCAGTTCGAGTCGGCCTTCAAGTACCTCGAGGAGCACACCGAGATCCGCGACGTCATCATGAGCGGCGGGGACCCCCTGCTCCTCAACGACCGGCGGCTGGAGATGATCCTGACCCGGCTCCGGAGCATCAAGCACATCCAGATCATCCGGATCGGGAGCCGGGTGCCCTGCCACCTCCCCGAGCGGATCACGCCGGAGCTCTGCGCCACGCTCCGGCAGTTCCACCCGCTGTGGATCAACACCCACTTCAACCACCCCGACGAGCTCACGCCGGCGGCCATCGCCGGGCTCGGCATGCTGGCGGACGCCGGCATCCCCCTCGGCTGCCAGACCGTGCTCCTCAAGGGCGTCAACGACGACCCCGCCGTGATGATGGAGCTGATGCAGAAGCTGATGATCGCCCGGGTCCGGCCCTACTACATCTACATGGCCGACCAGGTGGCGGGGGCGGAGCACTTCCGCACCACCGTCGAGACCGGGCTCAAGATCATCAAGGCGCTCCGCGGGTGGACCAGCGGGCTCGCGGTGCCGCACTTCGTGATCGACGCCCCCGGGGGCGGCGGGAAGATCCCCCTCCTGCCCGAGTACGTCGAGAGCATCAACGAGGACGAGGTGGTGCTTCGCAACTTCCGGGGCGACCGCTACACCTACCGGCAGCCGGAGCAGGACGACAAGGAGACCCGGATCCACGATCCGGAGTACCTCTTCCAGCCGGCAATGGAGCGGAAGAAGGCCCGGAAGCGTTCACCCAAGGTCAAGGTGGCGGCAAAGCGGAAGAGCGCGTGACCGCCGCGCGCTGAGGCGCAGGGGCGGCGCATGCGCCGCCCGTCCGATGCCAGAGGGTGAACGGGGCTCCGGTGATGACCGGGGCCCCGTTTTCATTGGTGGGATCGGGGAATGGTGGGACCACGGAGGGCACGGAGCACACGGAGAGGCACGGAGAACTGCTTGTGATGTGGGCTCGCGAACGAAGCTCCGTGCCCCCATCGGAGTCATCCCGGGCAGAATGGGCGAGGAAATCAGTCCCCCCTTCGCTCATCGTCGGGGCGGCTCCGAGGTGGACACGGAGCTCCGAGGGGTCGACCACACCATACTGCCTTTCTCCGTGTGTCTCCGTGTCCTCCGTGCTCTCCGTGGTCCCACTCGCAGTCACGCGACCATCGGCGCCAGGACGGGCGCGGCGAGCTTGGCGCGTTCCCGGCGGTGGGCGGCGATGTCGACGCCGGTCTTGAGGGCGACGAGGAGGACGAGCGCCGGGAGCGGGGAGCCGAGCGCCGCAGCGACGAAGGCGCCGCCGAGGATGACGAAGTGGAGGATCATCACCCGGGCATACGGCTGGCCCATCAGCAGCTGGAGGCTCACGTTCTTGTACTCCCCGCCGAGGATGTAGTTCCAGAGGAATGAGAACCCGTGGCTCAGGAGGAGCGCCAGCCAGGCGTATTCGATGTGGGTGGCGTGGATGGCGGCCATCACCTGGGCGGGGGAGATCCAGGCTCCGTGGAATTGCTGGAGCGCCGGCACGTGCTGGCCGAAGATGGCGAAGACGAAGATCCCGTGGACCATCGTGAACATCCCGAAGTGGACGCAGAAGAACGGGATGGCGAAGACCTTGGCGATCCACTCGACGGGCTGCTCGGGGTCGGCGGTGAGCATCTTGAGGACGTTGAAGCCGCCGACGACGACGTTCTCGAGCCAGTAGACCAGGATGATCGGGAAGACCTGCCAGTGGAACCAGAGGACGCCGATCAAGGGCGTCGCGTTGGCGAGCACCAGGGCGACCGTCGAGGCGATGGCGCGGTCACGGGGTGCGTCTGGCATCACGTCTCCCGCCTTTCACTCAGATCGCCATCAGGTAAGGACAGATTGAAATACGAAGGGCATCCTTCGCTTCGCTCAGGACAGGCTCCGGAGCACGAAGAGGCATCGAGAACTGCATTCGATGTGGTCAGGCGGGCGGGACTCCGCTCGCGCTTCGGGGTCATCCCGAGGGGAGCG
>DATIEF010000232.1:0-3548 GCA_035455865.1 Gemmatimonadales bacterium
CAGCCGTGCCGGAGATGAGCCCCCATTCCCCCAGGTGCGCCGCCGACTCGGCCGCCGACCAGCCAAGTTCCCGGCTCGCGAAGCTCGTCCCCCACCCGACCAGGCCGTTGAGCCCGAACGACACCAGCGCCCCCGACAGGAACACGTACACCAGGGTCGGGGTCCGGAAGACGAGCCGGGTGGCCCGCACCAACTCGACGAATACTTCCGACACTCCGCCACCGAACGGCGTGTCGTCGATCCGGTCGTGGCGGATCTGCCGCACCCACCGCTGCAGGTTGAGCGCGAGCCCGAGCCCCGCCGCGATGGCGAAGATCATCGTGACGGTCTCGGAGCTGGCGCCGAATCCGCGGTCGGCCCAGAGCGCCGCGATGGCGCCGAGTCCGGCGGTCACGAGCAGCGGGTTGAACTGCCGTATGAGCGTGTCCACGCCTACGCGGAGTTCCCTGAGGAGATGGGTCACCTTGACGGGCGTGAGCACGCGCGTGGGGTCCACCAGCCGCACCGCGAGCACCGCAAGCGCGAACCCCGGGAGCCCCACGGCCATGAACGTGACCCGCCAGCCGTACACCGCCTCGAGCTTGCCGCCGAGCCAGAGGCCCAGCACGCCGCCGAGCGAGAGCCCGGCCGACAGGATCCCCATCGCGAAGGCGCGGCGCTTGCCCGAGAAGTAGTCGGCCACGAGCGACTGCGACGCGGGGCCGAACGCCGCCTCCCCGATCCCGACCGCCGCCCGCGTCACGAAGAGCGACCCGAACCCGCGCACCAGCCCGGCCAGCACGGTAAAGGCGCTCCAGAGCGACACACCCCACGCGATGACTGCGCGCCGGGAGCGCAGGTCGCTCAGCACCCCGAAGGGGAGCGCTGCCACGGAGAAGACGAGGATGTAGGCGGAACCGAGCCAGCCGAGCTGGGCGTCGGTCAGGGAGAGATCGCGCTTGATGGGCTCGAACAGCGCGAAGATGACGTTGCGGTCGAGGTAGTTGAGGAGGTTGAGGACCGTGAGCAGCGCCAGGGCGTACCACCGGTACGCGGTCGACAGCGCGACCGGCTCCTGGCGCCGGACGGGGTTCAACGCTTGGTGGCCGACTCCGCGGCCTCGCCGGCCCGGCGGTCGCGGAAGTCGAGCGCGGCCTGGTACTCGGTGCGGAGCCGGGTCATCATCGCCTCGCGCCGCGCGTACAGCCGCTTGAGGGGACGCTTCTCGTGCCGGTTGAGCGCATAGGCCGTGAGGAGCGGGAGCGCCACGGTGTTGTCCATATACACCACCACGGTGCCCGGCAGCATGTCGGGGTCGATCTTCCCCCAGCTCACGGCCTCGGCGGGCGTGGCGCCGGAAAGGCCGCCGGTGTCGGGCCGCGCGTCGGTCATCTGGAGGAAGTAGTCGTGGCCCCGCTCGTCGATGCCGAGCACTTCCTGGATCTGCGGTTCGGTCTGGAGCAGGAAATTCTTGGGGCTTCCGCCTCCCACGATGAGGGCGCCGCTCTTCCCGCCGGTGCGCTTGGCTTCGAGGACGATGGCCGCGGTCTCGTTGACGTCGGCGCTCACGTCGAAGCGGAGCTGGCTCCCCGCCAGCGCCTGCTCCGCCACGTTCATGCCGATCGAGCTGTCGCCCGGGGAGCTGGTGTAGATCGGCACCTCGAGCTCGTGCGCCGCCGCCAGCAGCGACCGCCGCGTGAGCTTGAGCGCCTTTTCCCGCTCCCGGATGTACCCGCCCAGCAGGTAGTGATACTCGGCGGTGCTCATCGCGCGCTGGAACTCCGGACGTGCCGACACCTCGCGCACGAAGGCGTCGGTGGACAGGAGCACGTCGTAGTCAAAGAAGATATCGTAGATCCGGACGACGCCGTTCTCGCGGAGCTCCACGTCGTCGGCGTCGTGGCGGCCGCGGTGGAGCCGGAGGCCGAGGCCGAAGTGCGCGTCGTGGTACAGGTTGGCGCCGGTGGAGATGATCCAGTCGACGAACCCCGCCTCCATCAGCGGGATCAGCGTGCTCATCCCGAGCCCCGCCGGCGTCATGGCACCAGTCAGGCTCATCCCCACCGTCACCGACGGGTCGAGCATCCGCTCGGTGAAGAGCTTGCACCCTTCCTTGAGCCGGCCGGCGTTGTACGCCAGGAACGCCGAGTCGATCAGGTCGGCCGCGGTCTCCCGGCCGGTGATCCCCTGCGGGTCGATCCGCTGGCCGCGGAGGTAGGGGGCGGACGGTCGGGTCACTTGCGGGCCTCCTGCGGCGGGACGGGGCGGCGGCGCTGGGCGCGCGCTTCGCGCACCGCCACGATGCGCCGCACCACCTCCGCCGGGTCGTCGGTCAGGTGGAAAAGGTCCAGGTCCTTCGGGCCGATCTTCCCTTCGTTCATCACCGGCCCCTGGAGCCACTCCACCAGTCCGCGCCAGTATGCGCTGCCGACGAGGATGACCGGGAAGTGCTTCACCTTGCCGGTCTGGATCAGCGTGAGCGCCTCGGTCATCTCGTCCAGGGTGCCGAAGCCGCCGGGGAAGACCACGAAGGCGGTGGAGTACTTGAGGAACATCGTCTTGCGGACGAAGAAGTAGCGGAACTCGATGCCGCGGTCGACGTACGGGTTGAGCCCCTGCTCGTGCGGCAGCTCGATGTTGCAGCCGATCGAGAGGGCGCCCCCTTCCGACGCGCCGCGGTTGGCGGCCTCCATGATCCCGGGCCCGCCGCCGGTGATGATCGGGAATCCGGCCCGGGCCAGCTCCCGCGCGGTCGCGATGGCGGTGGTGTAGAGCGGGTCATCCGGGGAGGTCCGGGCCGAGCCGAAGATGGCCACCGCGTCCGTCACGTCGGCGAGCGCGTCGAATCCGTCGACGAACTCCCCCATGATGCGGAGCACGCGCCACGGGTCGGAATGCTTGAGCGCGTCGGGTCGCTCCGGCGCCCCGCGCTCGAGGAACGCCTCGTCCTCGGTGGATGCGCCATTGGTCGTCGGCCCGCGCCGGCTCACTCGCCCCACGCTACGCTCCTGGCTGGCAGGGATCATCTCCGGACAGGCCGGGAATATACCGGACCATGTTATATATGGGCATGGACCAGGGCGCCCATCCCGGTGGTTCGTGGTTCCGGCTCTCACTGGCCGTGGTGCCGCGGGCGCTCGCCTCTCCCTCCCTCGCCATCGCGCTCGTCACCGCCCTCTGGGCCTTCCGCCGCCGCCACTGGTGGCGCAAGTCGCCCTTCCTCCCGCTCCCCGACCGCACCTACCTACGCTGGCGGATGTACACCGCCTACGGCGACGAGTCGGCGGTACCGCCCGCCCGCGACCTGATCCGCTTTGCCCGCTGGCGCCGCGAGCTCCTGCGGCTGGGACGCTGAAGGTGACCATCAGTTCGATGCGGGCTTGGAGATTCGCGCACCACGGAACCTTCCCGAGCGGAGCGAGGGACCTGCTCCGCTGAAGACGGAAACCATCGCTGCTTCCCGGTGCCGGCTGGACAGGTCCCTCGCTTTGCTCGGTAAGGGTCCGTGGTGAGCGAATCTCCAAGCCCGCATCGAACTGATGGTCACCTTCAGCGTCCCAGCCGCAGGA